>DATMNR010000167.1:0-2459 GCA_035568795.1 Ktedonobacteraceae bacterium | reverse complement strand
GTTTGGTCAGGTAACGTTCGTTTTCGCCCGACTCAAAGAACTTTTCGTGCGTCCACACAATATGCTCTAACTGCTCAATCGCATCGTACTGCCGGCTTGTATATAGAAGCATAGTAAACTCATTATCTGGCGCTTCGATTTCGTCTTCCAGATAGACGTTCGAAGGTCGATTGAGGGCATCACTTAAGTAATCAATATCAGGCAGGAAGGTATCGACAACGAACCGTCCATCGGATGTAAGATGATCGTGAGTATTTTTGAACGTATCAAGTTGCTGCTCTATTTCGTTTAGATGCGCTATAGAGTTAAAAGGCAGGAAGATCAGGTCAAACTGACCTTTATGTTTAAGCTGAAAGTCGCTCATATCAGCATCGTGTAGAGTAACACGTTGCTGAACTTCCTCAGGCTCCCGAGCCAGTTTACGTTTGTACGCACCTAACATTTCAGGCGAGATATCCAGCCCTTCCAGTTGAAAGTTGCCAGGGCTATGCAACAATTCAATACCAATACGCCCGCTGCCACAGGCCAACTCTAGTACTCTTTGCGGCGTATAGCGCATCACCAGCTCGCACCAGAAAGGTACATCCTGTTGTGTTTGGCTCTGGTATTCAAGATCATAATCACTGGCTCGTTCGTAATATTCTCCCATGTCATAAGGCATAATATAGTCACCTCTAAGATAGGTAATAAAGACAAGTATAAAAAATAAGCCTCACTAAAATTTTCCGCTTTTCATGTTATTTTTCATTCCAATTCATTCATCATCCTGGTTATCCTATCATTCTAGTATTCTTGTCATTCTGAGGCGTAGCCGAAGAATCTCGCTGTCCCTTACGCCTTCCATTTTGTCATTCTGAGGCACAGCCGAAGAATCTCGCCCACTCACCTGAACGCAAGAACCTTACTAATTCCTTCCCCTGAGATTAGCACAAACAAACTTCATGAGCAAGGAAAAGAAGCTATATGGTTCCATCAACTATCAGGAGCCAGAAATCCCTCGTGTAGATACTGTGATAAAAGTCAAGGGTTTTGGAACGAACTGAGAAAGAAAGAGATCGTGAAGTCAGTCATCGATCAGGAGCAAATGGGTACAGGCCTCTTGCCGTCTCCGGTCGCTTGCTAGGGAAGCAGTGAACTGAGACGGAAGTGCTCGCCGTTTCCGTCACGGTGGACGAAGGAGCGCTCCTTTCTGCCTACTCGTGCAAGGTCTCCTGCGATTGCGCGGGACGGACCGAGACATGGGCGGGATCAAAGGGCTGGCCCGAGAGGAGCACGCCATAGGCCAGATGCACCAACTTGCGCATCACGGCAGCTACGGCCACCATCTTGGGTTTGCCTTGGGCCAGCAGGCGGTGATAGAAAGGCCGCAGACAGGGATTGAAGCGCAGCGCATTGAGAGCGGGAAAGTACAAGGCTTTGCGAACCACGGCGTTGCCGCGTTTGGTCAACGGCGTGGGGCCATGTAGCGAACTGCCGGAGGAACACAGGCGCGGACACAAGCCAACGTAAGCCACCAGGTCGCGGACATTGGCAAAGCGGCGCAGATCGCCCAGTTCGGCCAGCAGGACTGCGGCGGTCTTGGGGCCAATGCTCACAATGGAGAGCAAGAGCGCGTAATCAGTCGCCAAGGTCTTGTGGGCGAGAATGTGTTGCCTGATCTGTTGCTCCAAGAGGCTCTGCTGTTGGCCCAGGCAGGTGAGAATGCGGGTGGTCGCAGCAGTCACGATGGGGGTATGCGGCCCACTGCTGTGGCGCGATCCCTGTTGCTGAGACAGCTGCTTCACATCCTGCAAGCTGCGCACCAGGTCTTGCAACTCGCGGCGTTCGGGGGGCAGCGGCGTCCACGGGTCCGGCTGTTGGGTGAGGCAAAAGCGGGCAATCAAGGCGGCATCGCTCTTATCCGTTTTGATGCGTCGCAGTTCGCTTTCACCGTAGCGTTTGATGCGCAAGGGGTTCACGAGGCTGACGCGATAGCCCGCTTGATGCAGGCACAGCGCCAGCGCATCGCTGTAGGTGCCGGTGGCTTCCAAACAGACATGCAGCTGGCCCACCGCTTGGGTGGTCAGCCAGGCGAGCAAACGCTGATGACCGGCAGGGCTATTGTCATAGCGCTGGTGTGTGGGCTTCTCGCTGGCCGTCACGCGCTCGAACCAGGTATCGACTTTGGCTTTGGCGACGTCGATGCCCAGCACACTGTCGACGCAGACGGATGGGGATACAAGGGTCATATGGTGGTCTCCTTTCGTGACGCGTATGATACACTGAGCAGAAGTGGAGGCGATCACAGGCACCGATCAACCTTGTGGATTCAGGCGTGTTCCCTCAATGGGGGCCTAAGATACTGTTCGATCTGTCCTGTGGCTGAGAGCACCACGAGGTCTCATCTACGCAACAGGCGAGATGCCTTGGGACAGGGACAGATTTCTCGCGGTGCTGCCTCCTCTTCTCAGGAAATCGTA
>DATMNR010000166.1:0-10803 GCA_035568795.1 Ktedonobacteraceae bacterium | reverse complement strand
AACACACATCATCGTTCTTTAACATTCGCGCTGCCGCAACGGCCATCATTTCCGTTGTTGTATAGTGCATGTGTTTCTTTCAGATCAATATTTCAAACAAATCAGTAACAATTCGGCGACTCTCAATCATTTCGGAGGAATTTCCCTCCCCGTAGGGGCGAGTGGGGTGCTAGGTTGTTGGGTGGGCTTTTATGGTCGCCCGCCGTTCCCCTAAAGCTAATGTTTCCCATGTCCAAAAAGAACATGCTCCTCCATCCAACTGAGAAACATCTCCCTACTACGCGAAATAGCATCCCAAGTAGTATAGAAGGCGTTGTCTCGCCGGTAATACCCATGTGTATAAGACGGCAATGCACCACCTGGTGCTTCAACAATAGCATCAATCGTCCAATGTGGTAGAATTGTCGAATTCGGGCTGGGCGCATGGAGATCGTCCACAACCTCCTCCACGGTCACGATTACATTGGTCGCGGCCAATGCTGCTTCCTTCTGAACCCCAATAATCCCCTCGATCAACACGTTCCCAGTCCGATCCGCCCTTTGAGCATGAATAATAGTCACTTCTGGTCTTATCGCAGGCACCGCGGCAAGTTGCTCATTCGTAAAGGGACATGTAATGAATTTGATATGCACATTGACTCCCACGAGGTCAGATCCTTGATAACCTCGGAAGATAGCGCATGGCATACTTGCCGCGCCAGCTGCATATGCATTGGCCATTGCCGCGTGACTGTGCTCCTCAAGCTCGAGTGGGTGTGGCCAACCATTCTCAACCGCATCACGCAACCTGTGCAGCATTCCCACACCAGGATTGCCACCCCAGGAGAAGACGAGTTTTCTTGCGCAACCCATACCGATTAGTTGATCATAAATCAGATCTGGCGTCATCCGAATCAAGCACAGATCACGCTTCTGCTGTCGGATGATTTCGTGACCTGCGGCAAAAGGAATGAGGTGTGTAAAGCCCTCCATGGCCACTGTTCTACCGTCGTGGACGTATTCCTCGATAGCATCATGCAACGAAAGGAAAGAAGTCATCTTCTTTGCTCCATTAAAGGTTGAAAAACGCCGTCTCGCCTGCGCCTTGCATGACGATATCAAATCGATAAACGATCATTCCTTCACGATTCTCCCGCCTGGCAAGTAATGTCGTACGCCGTTCATCAGGTACGCACAGTAGAATCGGATCCTGAGCATTGGTTTGCTCATCTTCGAAGTACAGGCGTGTTACGAGGTGGTTAAGTAGCCCGCGAGAGAATATTGTGACACAGATGTGGGGAGCCTGGAACTGCTCATGATAGAACGGCACGCGACCTGGCTTGATCGTCTCAAACCAGTAGCTTCCATCTTCTTCTGTACCGGAACGACCAAATCCTAAAAAGCTCGGCTCCAAATGTGCATGCCCCTGATCTGCGCTATGATTATATCGGCCATACACATTTGCCTGCCAGATCTCGACGATTGCATCAGGCACTGGCATTCCATCTCCATCCAGCACACGTCCTTCAATGCGAATACGTTCACCTGAAGTCTCTGGCTGGGTCAATACATTGCGGATAGCATCCTCGCGCAGTAACGCAGGCGCGAAGAATGGTCCTACAGTTTGCGAACTGGTCAATGGAATATTGGTCATCGCTCGCCCTCCTTCGATTCAAATGGCGTAGCATGCGATCCCCGAACTACGATGTCCCATCTATAACCCAGTGCCCACTCCGGCTCTGTCACACTATGGTCATACAGAGCAATCAGGCGCTTGCGTGCATCTTCTGTCGGCACCGCATTCATGATCGGATCGAGATTATGGAGCGGGTCATCCGGAAAATACATCTGAGTAACTAACCGTGACACCATCGCTGGTCCAAAAACAGAGAAATGGATGTGTGACGGACGCCATGCATTATGATGATTCTTCCACGGATATGCACCCGGTCGAATCGTCAGGAAACGATACATACCTTCTTCATTTGTCAAACAGCGACCCATTCCCAGGAAGTTGGGATCAAGCGGTCCGGGCCATTGATCTCGCTTATGCAGGTAACGTCCGGCAGCATTTGCTTGCCAGATTTCCAGCAGAGTGTTCGGTACTGGTATGCCACGATCGTCGAGTACGCGACCCATCACAATAATGCGCTGCCCAATAGCCTCGCCACCGGTACCAGCGTTACATGTAAGGTCTGCATCTTCCGCAGTAATATTGCTGATAGCAGGTCCGGGACCAGTCAATTCTGAGAGAGTCAGTGGCACCTCGATGAGCGGTAGCATCGGAGAGCGCCGTAGTGTCGATTGATAAGCCTCATACAGGTAGGGTGGAAATACTTCCTGATCTCCCCGTACTATTTCGCCAATAGTGATATTCTTCATGCGTCCTCCTGGCTTTTGTTTGCCAAGTTTTCCTCTCCTTGAACAGGTGCTGCTTGATCGAATTCTTTTTTCGCCACTGAAAACGCGGCATTAGCAGCGGGAATACCTGCGTACACAGCCACATGGAGGAGCACCTCAGAGATTTCGTGCGGATCAACCCCAATATTACGGCTACCACGCAAATGCACCACCAATTCCTCGCGGCCTAGTGCTGCCAGAATCGCAATCGTGACCAGGCTTCTCGTTCGCCTATCCAGATCAGGGCGCGCCCAGACAGAACCCCAGGCTGCCTCTGTGATATAGTGCTGGAAATCAGCATCGAACTCGCTTGTGCGAGCCAATGCCCGTTCAACGTACTCACTTCCAAGCACCTCTTTGCGCACCTTCATTCCAACATCGAAGCGTGATTCCGTCATAATGACTCCTCTATTTGACTCAGCATGTACAGCTCCCTTTATTCTGCAAATAAACTTCCGCTCTCCATCAGCCTCTAGCTTTCACTGACTACGAGGAGCGGCTCAAGAGCCTCCTTAACCTACAAATAGGCTCTTCATGTCTTTACCCTAAAGTATAGCAGGTTGTGACACAAAAAATCATAAAGTCACACTCAATACTTTTCATCTGTCATATCTTCTTTAACGATTCACTCCATCAGCCTACTCAGAGGTATCGTCATCTCTGTCATCTGAACACTCAAGGCGAAACACAGGACATTGCGGTGCCGCCTGCGCAAATGCCTCTGGATCATTGGGCAGATCCAGTAATCGCTCAAAGAACTGTACGCCATGCGGCACCTGTACTGGAAACTCTCGTAGAATGACCGGGCGCTCCTCAACTGGCAGCTCGATCAATCTGACCCATTCCTTCTTGCGCCCATATGAGAGCAGGCCCCAACCGGCTGCTCGCGCATTTTTGACCCATCCAGTCTCCAGGCCAGTTAGAATATACCGCTGACCGTTCACCTTCAAAACTGACAAAGGCGTGCTACGCATTTTTCCAGTCTTGCGACCAGGGATTGAGAGGATATGCATAGTGCCAATGGACAACCCCAGGCGATTTAGCAGAATCACAACACGATTGGCATACTTGAGCCACCAGGGAAATAAGGGCTTTTTGGACATCAAGGGTCCTTTCTCTAAGATCGTTAGCACTAGCGTAAACTACATTTTTTTCACGATGTATAAAGATGTTTCTCTTCGTTCCCAACGCAGATAATGCTTATTAACAAAATGCTCCAGCCTTCTGTAGGTGCCGATTTATCGCGCACACCGCCGATTTATCGGCCTTCTTGTGGATATTACGATGTCCTAATCAAATAGCTAATTTGCATTATCTGCCCTCGGTGGCTGTTACGATGTCTAAATCAAATAATTAATACATATAATCGCATCAGGAGGTTGGCTCTTGTGAGTTGCCTTGTTGATCTTCTACCGATTGTGAGCTGGTATCCACATCCATCGCTGCAAGAATCCGCTTGCGCACCTGACGAGCCCAATCTAGCTCCCCCTGCTCTTGATGTGCGAGATGCTGAAGGATATCCACGACAGCGTCAGTAAAAGTAGGATCGTCACTGGCTTCCCGCTGCGTATCTTGCGTCTCGGATTGAATTCGTTGCATATCTTGCGCCTCAGTCTGCATGTGGAGAATAGTTCGCTCACAGTAGTTGATGTAGTGATTCATCAGATGTAGGCGCTCTCTGGGCGTAATAAACTCCAGATGCACTACTTTCAAATGAAAGATACGTGGATAGTCTCCCAGATTGGAAGAGGTATCCAGCATCAAAATATGGAAGCGTCTCCGTCCTGCCAAAGTAATTGCATAGCGGTGCGATTGTCGCTGCGAACGAGACGCTTCTTCTTGAGACAGAGTCACTATCAATCCGGTTTGTTCCAGTCGAGCCAGCAACGGATAGAGAGTGCCTGAGCTGATTTTCGCCCATGGTCCAATCATCTCATTTGCGATTTTGGAAATCAGGTAACCGTGCCAGGGACCATGCATCAACAATGCTAAAACCAGTAATTCATACATGCAGAGCTTCTCACCTTTTCCGTAATGAAGTCTATCAAACTACATCACCATTACATCTATTAGATATGTCTAATAGACATATCTAATAGATGTAATGTACTGTGAATAAGAGAATTTGTCAAGAAGTGCATATCAAAATCTGGACAGTTGATGATGTTTCTCAGGATACTTTTCGTTTTTCTCTCAGAAAACTTTGCAAGTGGATTTCTTCAAGCAGCCTAAGAAGGGGCATCATTGATGAACAATGCTGTTTCTTTTTCTCGCATACCTTTTCCATGTTGCGTTTGGCATTTTGTTTTTTGCAAATGACGCCATCTGACTGTTTTTTCTCACATAACTTGGCTCTTGACCACTTCGAGTACCGATGGCGAAGTCAAAAACGATGCTCACACTGCGCTTGAACTTGCTCACGAGCCTGCGCGAAGATCGACTTCGCCACCGGTGTCTTCTGACCACTATAAAATAGTGGCCATGCGGAGTGGTGCGCTGGCCCACAGCACATGACGTTTCAAATCTGGCTATGAGCCGAATACTGTTGGGATGTACAGATAGAGTTGCAACAGGGTGATAGAGTATGCATAGTCCTCAATGGGCAAGTTCTATCAATTCATCATTGAGCAAAGAGAGAAACACATGGAAGAACGAGACGAACGAGACGCGCCAGAGGTCGGTGCATGTTCCTTTATCGATAGGCAGGCCGTGGGCGGGAAATCCGCCCCCACGGAATCGCCCCCACGCCTCCAACTCCCCATGCCAGACCTTCAGTTACTCCGCCTCGACCACGCACCAGCCCTGCTGGCGTTCGAGCGGGAGAATCGGGCCTACTTCGCGGCGTCGGTGCCGGATCGGGGGGACGAGTTCTTCGCCGAGTTCGACACGCGGTATGCGCAACTGCTCGAGTGGCAGGCCGCCGGGACGGATTACCTCCACCTGCTGGTGGCCGAGGGCAGCGAGGTGGTGGGGCGGGTGAACCTGACCGAAGTAGCAGATGGGTCGGCGGAGCTGGGATACCGGATTGCGCAGAAGGCCGCGGGGCAGGGACTAGCCACAGCGGCGGTGCGAAAGGTGCGCGAGCTCGCCGCCACAGAGTACGGACTCACCAGGTTGCGCGCGAGGGTCACGCTGAACAATCCGGCCTCGCGCAAGGTGCTTGAACACAACGGATTCGTCGCCGTCGGTGAGCTCACGCTCAACGGCAAGCCAGCCATGTCCTACATCTGCGAGCTCCGGTGACGCAAGCACTCGCCGCATGGCCCAGCGTTAAGGAGCGAGCCTCGTAGCCGCAAAGTGGATAAATGCGGCACAGTTTTGAAGGGCAAGTGCCTCCCATCTTCTCAAGAGCACCATGAGAAATGGAATGTATTCCATTTCTCATGGTGTCCGAAAGAATGCACAGACGGATAGCACAAAGAAGGTTGTCTGAGTCGAGAGAAGACTCATATCGTTGATCGTCTCTCTTATGCGCGTAGAAGGAGCGAGGTTTCAGTGGACCCATGAGTTGCGCAACGAGCGTGTCGAGGGAGTGACCCGTTGAGAAAAAGGCCGCTACAGCCTTGAAACACGCTCTCGGTGGTGAGCAAGAACACCATCCTTCATCGAGAAGCGAGGTATCTATGAACGGTATCGCCGATACCTCGGTCCGCATCCAGACCTCTGCGGAAGATCGTCTCTTTTAGAAGAGAGCAAGATCGGAGAAGTTTTTTTCGTGCCCTCATGCTATGCTCGCGAAAGCGAGCAACGTTCGTCATGTGGAGCCGAGCAGAGAAGAAACGCGCAGAGCTTTGTCGCGGACACATGAACACGAGATCCATAGGAGAGACCTGGCGGCATCGCCTTTCTCCCATCACCCAACAATTGATAAGGAGTGCTTTTCATGAGAAAAATAAGCGTTCTATCATTTATTACCTTAGACGGAGTCATGCAAGCACCTGGCAGACCTGACGAGGATACATCCGATGGTTTCACATATGGTGGTTGGGCTGCGCCGTATTTTGCCGAAGCTGACGAAGCGGCTGGTGAGTTCATACAAAAACACATGAAGCCTGCAGATCTTCTTTTAGGCAGGAAAACATTCGAGTTCTTTGCTTCCTACTGGCCTGAACATGCAGACATGTGGCCAGGCATCAATGATGTCAAAAAATACGTCATGAGTAGTATCATGGAAAAGTCAGATTGGAAAAACTCAGTCTTCCTTAAAAGCGTAGATGACATCAAAAAGCTCAAGAACTCAGAAGGCTCTGACATTCAGGTTCACGGCAGCGGTAATCTGACTCAGACACTGCTCAAACATGATCTGGTCGATGAACTATGGCTCAAAACGTTCCCAATCACGCTAGGCGTGGGCAAGCGTTTGTTTGGTGAGGGTACCATTCCTGCGGCCTTTACGTTAACAGACAGTTTCATTACATCAAACGGTGTGATTTTCGCCAATTATGAGCGAGCCGGAGAAGTCAAGACAGGTACTGTTGGAGCTTAAGGCGGCTAACCTATTAATTCTCCAGATAAGCTGAATAGGTAGAGCCACACTAAGATGCCGTTGGCGAACTCCTCCGCCGTACTCAAAGCGTACATGACTGTGTCGTTCTACCAAGAAGAAATGAAGGGTTTGTCGACGGCGTCTGATTCAGGGATGATTTTTGGTTGAAAAAAGAACCTGTTGCGTAACTGCAAAGAAAACAACTCTGGCTTGGTTTTGAGAAAAGTTTGCCCGACTCTGCCAATAACTGATCTTATCGGTCGAGTTCTGGCCAGAAGAGCGGTGTTATCGGCACAGTTGAGTATGGTATTGCCTCAAGAACTGTGCCGATAATGGAATTGTGCCGAACTTATCCACTTTGCGGCTACGAGGCTCGCTCCTTAACGCTGGGCCCGCATGACCAACCGTAACTCCACTCTCTCCGAGTATACCCGAACGTTACACAGAGAACAAGAATTTCTCGCATAACTTTTCGTTTTTCTCAGAAAACTTTTTCCTGTTGAGCCAAAACGGAGTAAAAACAACCCCAAACTAGGAAGATAAAGTTATCATAATTTAACCCAACAATTGTATAATAAGGAGCAGAATAGCAAATGCACCTCCACCCCAACACCAATAACGCCACTTTGGATGGAAGACACCAACCACGATTAAAATGAGTAGAGCATCAAACGCCAGTTGTAGCCCAGTACCATGCGGATGAGACCACTTGAGTAGATAATTTAGGGTGAACTCGAATAGGCCAACCAGAATAACACCCACCGTAATCGCAGTTATTGTTGCATAGATTTCAGCTTTTCGTTCTGCTTTTGCTTTTGCAAATTCATCCTCCTTAGCTCGACTCTCAGCCGCCTCCCTGGCCTGCCTTTCTTGATTAATTTCATCCAGACTTTGACCATTTCCTCTCTCTGCGTATAGAACTGGTAAAGTAAGTTCTTTTTCCTTCCGACGCAAAAGCTGCTCAGCCTTTTCGGCTCTAGCTTTCTCTTGCTCAGCTCTTTCTTTCTCCTTTTGGCGTTCAGCAATTTCTTGTTCTAACCTTTTCTCCAGAACCTCTTTTTCTGCCAATTCTTTCTCTAGCTGCTTTTCTACCGCAACTTTTTCCTCTAGAAGAATGGTAGCTTTTTGTTCTTGTACAATCGAATCCAGATATTGATGGAATTGCTCGTCTTCCGCTGGACGTAAAGGCTCCAACAGTAAGTCATTAGAAAGCAGCTGAGTTGCGGTTTCAACTGGTAAAGATTCATAAGCCATAAGATAGCTTAGCATCTTCGTTCGGGCTTCTTGAGACTTACTTTCCATGGCTCGAAATTCGGGAATAACAAACGTCTCCTCAAAGGATCGATCAAAGTCATCATTTGAAGATATGAACGGTCGTATCACTTGTAGAAAGCTATCAGGAAGGACCGTACATGCCGAAAGATTTTGCTGCTTGCTCATCTCCCAATCGAACACATACAGCAGGGTATCACATGTTAGAAATAATGCTTCTGCCTCTAACGTGGATGTTGACTTTGACCGCATTTGATGTACTGCATTCAATACAGTCATATCATGTTCTATCAGCACATTAGCTTTTATCCTACCTCTGGTAGCCAGGAAATGCCGGTATTTTTCCAGAAGCTCGGCACGTTCATCCCCTTGTTGTAATTGTGACCTGTATACTGTGACGTTTTTGTCTTTCAGGAGAACTTCTACATGCTCATAGCGCTTGCGAAATGACTCTGCATCAAGAGGAGTCGCTCCATTTCTATGGAAAGTTGTACTCTCTTGCTTTCTGAGTTCAGTTGCGTGTAATGCTATAGCTTCACGCATCTCTCGTTCGGTTGCCTGATGAAAACGCATTCTGAAAGGTAATTTGTGCTTGTTAATATTCAAAACGATCTCTTTGGAAATCTCCAGGTAATAGTTGTGTTCATCAATATCAAGGATATTAAACAAAAAATTCGTATCTAGAAAAAGGGTTAGCCTATTTAGATGCTTTTGCATTCGCGTCGCGATCTCTGGATCAACCATCAGTGAGAAGTAGTTAAAAACTCCATCTTCGAGTTGTTCAATGTATGTCTTCTGATCCAAGTTATTTTTGAGATCGACAAAAAAGCTTAAAATAGCTTCTCTTGCAGGAGCACGCAGCGCGGGAGAGAATATTTCATGAAGACTCTCGTTGAGAATTGAAAAAATACTTTCTGAATAAGCAGGAGCAATGTCTATCGAATTATCTAAAAGAGCCGCTGTCTGCAAACCATGACATCTAAATGTTCTGGCAAGATAACCTTGAAGTCCTTTCCAGACTTGTTCAGGTGGTAAACTCGGAAATCTTCTTGATATATTTTCTAGCCATCTATGCTTGACTCGTTCCTCAAGAGTCTTTGCTTCGTCGATGCGCTGCTTCAAATTTGTACGCATGACATTAGGTAGAGTCAAATTGGAATCAGCAGATTGTTGAAGGCGTCCGTCGGCTATGAGATGGTTCAGGCTTACTTGCACTTGAAATTCAGGTATCTGTAATCCGAATACCGTTATCGCATCAGTTAAATGTTTGGCGTTTTGAAACTTTTCATTAGGTAAAACCACAAAACATTGGAGGATTAACTGCCTGAGTGTATCGTCTGCATTACGCGTTTTCGCAATGGCTGCGAAATTACACATCTGTTCAAACGCCAGATTAAAGTTTTTGGGCTGTAGTAATTCTCGTGTGAACTGAGCCATATTAATTCTCCGCAATCTGTTGAGATACATATTAGAAATAAATTTCTACAAGCGGTTATACAATGGCTCACTACAAATCCAGTCAAAGCAACTTTAACTAGCATATTATACGTGAAGATTGAGTAGTTTTTCCATATAAATAGTTGCGAATTCGCATTGCCCTCTTGAGAAACTGTCTGAAAAAGGTAGGAATGGTCTTGTGTATGATATACTAAAAGCAATGAAGAGAACACCTTATCTAACCGATTTGAGCGATGCGGAATGGCAATGCATCGCTCCACTTTTCCCTGTTCCTTCCCCTCATGGAAGACCTCGCCTCCACAGCCAACGTGAGATCGTCAATGCCATCCTCTACCTGGTGCGCAGTGGTTGTGCCTGGCGACTGCTTCCCCATGACCTGCCCCCTTGGAAGACGGTCTATCATTACTTTCGCCTCTGGCGATTGGATGGAACATGGGAACGCCTGCATACCTCGATCAGGGAGCGCTTGCGTCTTCACAGTGGTCGAACAGCCCAACCAAGCGCAGGCATTATTGACAGTCAATCCGTCAAGACAACTGGGGTGGGTGGACCACACGGTTATGACGGTGGGAAAAAGATCAAAGGTCGCAAACGGCATCTGCTCGTGGATACACAAGGCTTCGTGCTCAAAGCCAAGGTGCATCGGGCAGATATCACCGACCGTGATGGCGTGATCTTCTTGGTCGAAGGCGTGCCTGAGCAGTTTCCGCGCTTGCATCACATCTGGCTCGATGCTGGCTACAATGGCAAAGGGAAAGGCAAAGACTGGCTCGAAACGAGCCTGGGATGGACAGTCAAAATCGTGCAACATCCGCCTAAGAGTCGAGGCGTGTGGGTTCCTCCGGGTGTTGAGCCTGACTGGGAGAAGATCCTGCCTCCGCCCGGCTTTCGTGTGTGACCGCGTCGCTGGGTGGTAGAACGTACCTTTTCCTGGTTCGGGCAGAATCGACGCTTGAGTAAGGACTATGAACGGCTGTGCGAAACCGAGGAGGCTTGGATTTACGCTGCTATGACACGCTTAATGGTCAAGCGTCTTGCTGCTGCCTGATCCTTTTTCAGACAGTTTCTAAATTGAACCTCTTGATAGCCTTTATCAACAATAATCACACAGGTGGGTGGCGCAAGCTAAAATGGGTAACTCTGAGTAAACTATGAGGCATGTCACAGGAGAAGAGTGAATGATGCTGCAAGCTATGCCCGGCAGTCAA
>DATMNR010000165.1:0-8424 GCA_035568795.1 Ktedonobacteraceae bacterium | reverse complement strand
GCATATCTAGGAGCTACTCACACCTTTGATGGGCGAAGTGAAACCAACCACCCGACTATGCGTTCCGCCGCAGCCCGCGGCATGTGGACCCTTGGAGATAACCAGTACCTCTACAGTGAGGAAGCACGCCAGCGCGCAGTCACAGCCCTCATCCAAGCCGTCGAGCACGATACTTGGGAACCAATGCGAGGCATTTCCGCACATGCCCTCATGTCCCTCGGCGAGAAACGCGCAATCAACGTCCTGGAGCGTGTCGCCCGTCAAGAACTAGATTCGCACGTACAGCGCAGAATGCGTGTCGCCGCCCACACCCTGCGCACCGCCAACAAAACCGACGAACAACTAAAGCAGTTACGCAAAGACCTCGATCAAGTCCGCGAAGAGAACCGCAAGCAAAGAGAACAACTCGAATCCCTCGAAGCAAGAGTAAAATAAGGGTGTAGTTTTAGTTGTAGTGCAAGAAGCAGAGCAGGGACATCCCTGCTCTGCTTCTTGCACTACAACACCTTCCTCCTGTATAATGAGAACATCAAAACAGAAACCCATACAACTATGGTAGAAAAACCCTAATAACCAATGAAAACGCATATTCGAATTAGCTCTTCGTTCCTCCCGTAGGGGCGAGTGGGGCGAGGAGTGGTTGGGTGGGCCTTTATGGTCGCCCGTGGGGTAGGGATGGGCACTCCCTTTGCACCGACAAGCCAAAATCTCTAGATGCCCCACCAAAACAACAGGAGCATGCCATGGCATACGAAGTCTTCATCTCCTACTCCCACAAGGATCAAAAGCTACGCGAAGAACTCGACACTCACCTGGCAAACCTCAAACGCCAAAACATCATCACCGCCTGGTACGATGGAAACATCAAGCCAGGAGAAGAATTGCAGCCACAAATCATCGAGCACCTCAATACAGCACAGATCATCCTCCTGCTTGTAAGTGCCAACTTTATAGCCTCCGACTTCTGTTACAGTACTGAGATGAAGCAAGCTATCGCCAGGCACGACGCGAACAAAGCCCGCGTCATCCCCATTCTCCTACGTCCTACCGACTGGAAAGGAGCGCCATTCGCCAAACTCAAGATGCTGCCCACCGATGCGAAAGCCATCACATTGTGGTTCGCGCACGATGAAGGCTTTGTGGATGTTATCCAGGGCATTAGAGACGCCATCGAAGATTTAACTATCAAGATCATACCCGCAAACCAGGAGCGTCTCTGGAATATCCCATACGAACGCAATCTTCTGTTCACAGGTAGGAAAGTAGTACTCGAACGGCTTTATGAGGTGCTCAGAGCCGACAAGAAAGTAGCACTCAGCGGCCTGGGTGGAATAGGCAAGACCCAAACCGCCATAGAATACGCGTATCGCTACCGGGATAACTACGACACGATCTTGTGGGTCAAAGCCGAGTCACTTGAGTCCATCAACTCTGACTTCGTGACCATCGCCCACCTGCTCAACTTGCCTGAGAAACAGGAACAGGAGCAGCATCTCATCGTTGAGGCAGTCAAACGCTGGTTCGAGAACTACACCAACTGGCTGCTCATCCTGGATAACGCCGATGATCTCGAGATGGTGCGTGGCTTTCTACCAACGGATGGTCAGGGATACATCTTGCTGACTACCCGCGCACAAGCAACAAGACGGATAGCCCAGCGCATCGAGATAGAAGAGATGGATGTAGAGGAAGGCGCTCTTTTCTTGCTACGCCGTGCAGCGATTATTGATTCCAATGCACCACTTGATGCTGCTTCCACCGCTGATCAAACCACAGCTAGAGAAATATCCCAGACCATGGATGGCTTGCCCCTTGCGCTCGACCAGGCAGGCGCCTATATAGAGGAAACACAGTGGAGCTTACCTGAGTATTTGCGCCTCTTCCAGATAAGAAAAGAAGAACTGCTGCAACGCCGTGGCAAACTGATAACCGACCATCCAGAATCCGTGGGTACCACCTGGTCCCTGGCGTTTGAGAAGGTCCAGCAGGCCAACCCCGCTGCTGCTGACCTGCTGCGCCTCTGCGCGTTCCTCGACCCCGATATAATCCAGGAGGAGATCATTACCAAAGGAGCATCCGAACTAGGTTCCATCTTGCAACCAGTTGCTGCCGATCCAATCAAATTGAACGATGCCATAGGAACGCTGCTTACTTACTCCCTGGTGCGCCGCAATCCCGATCACACTCTGAGTATCCACCGCCTGGTACAGATAGTCCTCAAGCATAGTATGAACAAAAGCGTACAACGCCGCTGGGCAGAGCGAGCTGTATATCAAGCCTTCCCCGAAGTAGATTATGAAAACTGGTTTCAGTGTCAGGAATATATCCCCCAGGTCTTGATCTGCAATGCACTTATCGAACAATGGGATATGGTCTTACCAGAAGCTTCCCAGTTACTCGACGAGTCAGGATATTATCTCAGAGAAAGCGCGCAGTATGAGCAAGCCGAACCACTCTTACAGCGTGCCCTGGCAATTCGTGAGCGAGTGCTAGGAGCAGAGGACCCGCTCACGGCAGATGGCCTCAATAATCTGGCAACACTTAACCAGGACCAAGGAAAGTATGAGGAGGCGGAGCCACTGTACCGGCGCGCTCTGGCGATCCGTGAACGAGTGCTGGGAGCTGATCACCCCGACACAGCCACCAGCCTCAACAACCTGGGCTTGCTCTACGACAACCAGGGGAAGTACGAGGAGGCAGAGCCACTGTACCAGCGAGCTCTGGCCATTCGTGAACGCGCACTGGGACCAAATCATCCCGACACGGCAAACAGCCTTCATTGCTTGGCATTCCTCTACACCGACCAGGGGAAGTACGATGAAGCTCCTTCAGCAGGGTATTGATTTAATTAGTATATTTGTCGTGATCCTGGTTCGGGAAATCGTTTCATTCAAGCTGCTCTTGACCAGGTGTCACTGGTATTCTAGGATTACCCGTGAAACACAATATTAATGATTGCTGCCAGGGCTGAGTACAGAATGAGGATAAAGAGTATAGGCATAACTACCCAGTTAGCGGCATTTGAAGCTATTGCAATCAATACAAGGCCAAAGATCAAGATCATGAACATTACGAGTGATACAATCGCCAGCGCCAAACGTTGACCTGCTGTGGGATGCATAACTGCATCGTGCTTCAAGAGTTTCTGGCCATGTATGCTTGAGGAGGAGTAACTGGCACTAGGAACCTCTTCGTACCCAACAGAGTACGAAGCTGATCCATGACCACTGCCAGGTTCAAAATCCATTTGTTGTTGCGACATAATAGCGTGTTCCTTTCCATCCCTTTTCAAGATATGGCTTGTACGCTCTTTACTACGAATAACAAAGCGGCAATGTTGCATACTAAAAATATGTATGTGGGTTAATCAGAAAAAGACATACTGCCTAACAATGAAGTAATGTAGTGGCACCCCTTGCGGGTGCCATGGCGCAGCACTCCGTTGCAGGTGCCATGGCCCACTACGACAAGAAAGAACAAATCAATGCAAAGCTTTATGCCTATACTAACCAATCCTGAATGCCAATTCTGCAAGATTGTACGCTCCGAAACGCAAAGCTATAACGTCTTTAAAGATGACTTAACGCTAGCCTTCTTAGACAAAAGACCTCTTTTCCCTGGACACTGCCTGCTGATCCCCAAATCACATTATGAAACGCTCATTGACCTGCCAACTTCCCTTGTTGCCCCACTCTTCCAGAATGCACAGCTACTGGCGCGTGCCATGGAACAAGGTTTACAGGCCGAAGGAACCTTTGTTGCCATCAACAATCGCATTAGTCAGAGCGTACCACATTTACATATCCATATCGTGCCGCGTCACAAAAAGGATGGGCTGAAAGGCTTCTTCTGGCCTCGCCAACACTACCCGGACGAAGCTGCCATCCTCAATATCCAGAGCATTCTCAAATCTACAGTTGCTCACCTTATATCCGAAACCCAGTCTTGACTTGACGCACGGACATGTAGGGGCATCCCTTGCGGATCATTGATCCTAACATATCTGTCATGGAGTCCCACACGAATTGACCAGAACGCGGCTGGTTTGGAGAGCACTCGCTCGCTTGTCATCCTGAGCGTCAGCGAAGGATCTCACGCGCTGGGCTACAAGATCCTTCGCTGACGCTCAGGATGACAATGGTGACAGATCCGTCTCTCATAACATAATGAGCTGATGGTGCAATACGTTGGAGTAAATACCATTGCGGATGCCCGGTTCTCTATCAACTGACGTCAATTCCTCTTGACTCTCATCCTACATGAGAGTGTATGCTTTCATTGAAGGAAAAGGCAAGAATGAGAGAACATACGTATCTCAAGATTGGCGAATTCGCCAGGGTTGGTCACGTATCCATTGCAACACTTCGCCACTACGACCAGTGCGGCTTGCTCAAACCGAATGCACTGGACACCGACACCGGCTATCGCTACTACTCCCTCGATCAGCTTGCACGCTTGAATCGCATTTTAGCCCTCAAGGACCTTGGCTTTCCCCTGCAACAGATTGTCCGGCTCCTTGAGGAAGATCTGTCCCTGGTTCAACTGCGAGCTATGTTCACACTCAAACAGGCGCAAGCTCAGCACATGATCGACATAGAGCAGGCGCGTCTTGCACATATATCCGCACGGCTTCGCCAAATTGAACAGGAGGGCACAATGCCAGTTTACGAAGTTCTATTGAAACAGGTTGATCCTGTACTTGTTGCCTCCATTCGCTCGCTCATCCAAATGGGGGATGACCTGGGGCAACAGTACAGAACGATTATTGCCTATTTGGATCAGCAACAAGTCCAGCATTCACACCCTGCAATGCTTTTATTGCAGTCCAGGTATGAGTGGCACGATGATCGCATGGCGATAGAAGTAGAAACAGCCGTTCCTCTGTCCGCTGATCTGCCCGGGAACGAGCAGATCGCCACCAGAACATTACCTGGCTGTTTGATGGCCAGTACAATTCATATTGGAGATGATCTCTCTATTGGCCAGGCATATGCAGCCTTGTATCGTTGGGTAAAGGATAATCGGTATCTCGTCATTGACCCGCCACGCCAGCTTCGCCTACAGCGTTCGGAACACATGGATCCGGGTCAATACGTTACCGAAGTACAGTTTCCAGTCAAACTGCAAGCAATGTCAGGAGCGGCTATACCATCCTATTGATTAGCTCTGATTCAGCTCCGCAACAGGAGTTCTCCTTTTCTGTGCAACAGATTCAAGCAGCTTAAGCTCCTTTCGATAGATCCGTGGATTGAAGATTGATACAACCATTCGTTCAGCTAAGCCTCTGATCCCGGGGCTGGCGTTCATCGTCGTTGAAATCTCGACCTGAGACTTCTGTCCTTCCTCTATAGGAATCACTGTAAAAGTGGTGGCGAGATTTTGTTTGGTGTCTATATCTTGTTCGACTAGTACTCTGCCTGGTTCTGGCTCACTTACACGGTGGCGAAAAGACTGTTCCACTCCCAGGATGCGAGATTTGAATCGGATAATAGTGCCCGCGCCGTATCCTCCCTCCTCGACCTGCAGGTCATACAAGCTCTCTTTTGGGAGGATGCTGGGATGTCCAATCCTATAATCTGCAATCGTAGTGTAGACATCTTCTGGCCGTGCATCGAGAACCGCATCAGCTTTAACCTTAATCTGTCCCATCAATGTATTCCTTTCCTCTTTAGGTTTTCCTAACTGTTCTGAGCTAAGTTAAGCATATATATTCTTATGTTATATGACTTAGTGGCATATATCTATTTACATTATACTCTAATGTAGTATGCTATGACAAGGTCATCAAGATCATGCGATAAGAAGGGAAGCACTCATGGAACAACCTGAAGCCTATCCGATCACATACGGAATTCTTGGCTTGCTGGCGTTTTGGGGACCATTATCAGGCTACGACCTGAAGCGTTTATTTGATCATGCCCTTGCTCCCATGTGGGGGGCGGCACAAAGTCAGATCTATAAGGAACTGCGCCGGATGAAAGAGCTTGGATGGGTAGATATGCAGCGTGAGGAGCAGGAATCACGACCCGATCGCAAACTCTACTCGATTACAGATCAAGGCCATATCGCGTTACGCAAGTGGCAAGCACAACCATCTGAGATCATACAAGTACGTGACGAGTTGCTGCTAAAGGTTCTGTTCGGCACCTTTGCCTCACCTGCTGATCTTGCTCAGAACATACGAACGAGCATCGCCGAGCATGAGATGCGCCTGTTAGCGTATCGCCAAAATGCACTCTTCCTTCCAACAAAAGGAGTGTTCCAGCAAGAAAACAAACGCCCTAACCCGTATGAAACCGAGAGTCAAGAGGATCCGTATTTCAATTTGATTGTTCACTTTGCCATTGAATTTGAGAAGACTTACATTCGTTGGCTCTATGAAGCCTTAGAAGTTGTCGAAAACCGTCAGAAGGTAATATAGCAGGATAATTGAAAGAGGTATTCTCAGACCCTCAAGCGATTCTTGCTGATTAACGAATCAGCCCATAAGCCTGTAGGGGCCGATTTATCGTGCCCATCGCCGATTTATCGGCCATTGGTGGGGATTTGCGCGTTTGTAAATTAAGGGGTATATGCATGAACTGACCCATGCCATTCATCTTTGAGCAATCCAAAATAGTGTTCGTCTTCAAAATGGCCGCGGAAAGGGAAACGTTGACGCAAGTTCCCCTCGTAAGTGAAGCCAAGCTTGAGTAACAGTTTTTTGGAGCGCTCATTTGCAATGTCAATGACCGCTTCAACACGATGCAATCCCAGTTCGCTGAACCCAAAAGTCAGGATAGCAGACATTGCTTCAGTCATAATGCCCTTTCCCCAGAATGCACGGTTGAGTTCATAACCAGTTTCGGCGCGATCAAATCCCTCGTCGAAATGAAAGAGAGTGCAAGATCCAATCAGTCCCCCTCCTCCCTGAAGCGTGATGCACCAACGAAGAGCCTCCTTTTGGGTGTATCGTTCCTCCATCCGTCTAATCACATCCTTCGTTTCATCGAGAGATTCATGAGGCTCTTGCCCAAAGAACTTCATGGTTTCAGCATCAGAACGTATAGCAAACAACGCTTCTGCATCACCAGGCACTATGCGCCGTAAAAGCAAGCGATTCGTAGTGAGAGATGGAAAGCGCGTAAACGGATCATCGATAATCATACAAAAGCTCCCGTATCGTCATAGATCGTTCCAATTGTAGCATATTTGAGAAACCATGCTAGAAAGAGATCAATGGTTGAATGATTTCCGACTCTTACCTGATACGAAATCTTTCCTTTTAGAATACACACATTCCAGCTAGGCTATCCTGGAGACATTCGTATACAGTAGGGGCGTGCCCTTGCGGCCGACCTGGGAGAGGAGCGCGGGCCTTGTTTCTATCCAAAATAAGCAATGAAAACTAAGCCTTTTTGGCAAGAACTATCACATTAAGAAAAACTCAATAGCTACCCCAGAAAATACCGCTCATTTTGAGCGCTATGTGAGCGGTATTTTCAATAATGAAGAGAAAATATAGAAATACTGAAATATCCCCATCCGACCTTCGATGTAAGGGTGGATGGGGATATTTCAGTAATCCGTACTCATAAAATATTAAAGTGCTGCCAGCCCTGCCTGTGCTACCTCCATGTCATGAGTGTAATGACCACCACTTACACCAATGCCACCAATGATGCCGGCATCCGTTGTAATCGGATAGCCACCGCCAAAGACAATCAGTCGATCCGTTTTGATGATCCCATTCAGCAGTGGTGGATCATTCTTCACGAAATCGTACCACTCATGGGTTGCCATGCCCCAGCTGATCGCCGTGTATGCCTTATCCTGTGCGATTTGCACGCTTAAGAGCGGTGCTCCATCCATGCGAGTGAAAGCTTTCAGAGTACCGTCACCATCTACGACCGCAATGCACATCGGTCTGCCCATTTCGATAGCCTTGAGTTCGGCGGCTGCGATGATGCGTTGAGCAGCCGAGGCAGTAATGCTAGCTTTCTGGAAAGTGTTTTCTGCCATAGAAATAAGTTCCTCCTTGTTACTGTTTGACGCCGTAGTGGCGTTCCAACTCCTGAATCTCAGGAAGGCCAATGTTTTGGGTAAATTGCGAAAATGTCACCATGCGCTCAGCATATGCTGTAGGAGTCTCCCCTCGCTTCAGTTGCTCTAACAGTTCCAGCATCGCGTGTGTAGCTGCAAAGAGCATACTGACGGGGAAAATTACCAGTTTGAATCCAAGAGTGTGAATCTTAGCGAGTGAAAGAAGAGGCGTTTTGCCGCTTTCAGCCCAATTGTAGAGCAGGGGCACATCAGGAAATGTCTGCTTGATGGCCTGCAGTTCTGCTATTGATCGGGGCGCTTCTATGAAAATAACATCGGCTCCCGCCTCACGATAAGCCTGCCCTCTCAACAGAGCATCCCCCAGGCCATTGACCGCGTTAG
>DATMNR010000164.1:0-3622 GCA_035568795.1 Ktedonobacteraceae bacterium | reverse complement strand
GGCACTCTCTGGGTGGCGCGCTTGCATTACATGTCGCGGCTCACGAAGAAGTAGCGGGAGTTGTACCAATTTGTGCCCCTTTGCATTTGCATTCCTGGTTAAAACCCGCAGTGAGTATTGGCAAATATCTTCTGCCAATAGTGCCCACATTACGTGAAGATGTGCGTGATCCAGAAGCTCGAAGTCGCTATACACGTGATGTATACCGCTGGACGCCTTTGCATCCAGTAGAAAGTATGGTGCGCTATCTTCCGCAGTTGCGCACGGAATTACAACATATAACTGCACCATCGCTCATTATAACTTCCTTACATGACCATGTTGTGCCTGCACGTGACGGGAGAGAGATTTATAAACTCATTGGCTCTCGTGAAAAATATTTAGTCACACTTCACCGCTCGTACCACGTGGTTATGAAGGATCATGATCGTGAAGAAGTATTCGATAAAACCTTGGCATTTGTATTGCATCAAGCTAAAAATGCCAATCCACACAGACATAAATCAGCTACAAGTCAAACGGCTTGAATAACAAAGGCTTTAAGCTGATTACGATTTCGTGTATACTCATGATTAACCACTAAGTAAGCAAGGGGATAAAATAAGGAACTTGGCTCCACAAGTGACTGATCCACCAAAAAAACGATTGCGACGCATCTCACAACCATTGCCGGATGCGCATATAGGCATGCGATTTACTAAAGCAGGGATATTTTCCTTGCTTATTCTCATTGGCTTATTATTACTTATATTTTCTGGACAACTCCTTGTGAATCTCCTACAAGTAAGCAACGGTCATGCAAAGGCTATTACTGTAATCACTCACTCGACTCCAATTCCGAAAAGTAAAAGCAGCACCATTCTGACACCGACATCCACACCAGATCTGGATGCCGAATCTCCCATCTTTACACCAGGGAATGCTTCGCTAACCCCTCTCCAGTTGCCCACTGGCTATTCAGTGATTTATCAGCAAGCAAATGGCCTCTATCTTGTTTCTGGTTCTGATAATGTCTCTCACAAAATCCCTGCGAGTGGTTATATTTATAGTGAAGCAGCGCCTCCGATACTTATGCCCTCAGGTCAACTTCTGTATAGCGGTAATGGCATTTGGATGATAGATCCTTTCGAGGGAACTCCCATCCAAATCGCGAATCTGGCCCCTGGACAGGTAATAACCTCAATGGCATTAAGCAAAGATGGCGCTAACATTGCATGGAGTACCGAGACTTTGGACGGTACTGGAAATTCCATCATTTATGCTGGACCCCTGGCGGCTCCTACAATGGTCTATGAACAGCCTGCTTTGGATTGTCCTTGCTTCCGCATTTTCTCTTTTGCCAGCAGTTCAAAGGCGCAAACTGGTACTACACTATTACTAACTGATGATCGTGGAAGTAATGAAGCTGTTCAGTACGGGTTGTGGTCGCTTGATATCACCCAAACCTCTGCCGTGCCGCAATCGATCTTAGATGAAAACCCACAACAGGGACCATTAGCACTTACATCCACTGGTAGCGGTTTGTTATACTCATCGAATGAAGGTGCAGTTCCTGTACCCACTGATAATAGTGTTCCTACCAGTATTGCAGCGCTTTCATATGCGAATGACTTGAATCTAACAACCTTGTCCGGTTCATCGTCAACTCCGGGTACATCACAAATAGTGCTGAAAAAGCAAGACGACCTAAATAATAGTGCACAGTATCATTGGGTTACAACGCCTCTTTTTTCACCCGATGCGCATACACTCGCATACGTCGAGTTTTCAAGTGACTCTCAAGCTCCATATGATCGCCATAGTGCTTTGTATACTGTGCAAATAAGCGGTTCGGGGGCGCATATTCATGCAGGCAAACCGAGGCTAATTGCTACCTCGACAGAGCTTTTGATGGAGTTGGGTGCCTGGTTCAATAACCACATCATAACTTTCTATTCGGATGGCTATTTATATGCTATGGATTTACAAACCGATGCATTAACGATTCTGGCCCAGACCAACTCCTATGCAAACATAATAGCTGTTATTGGTTCGACTTGAGTAGACTCAATAAAAAATATTAGAAGGTGTATAGGGATTCAATGTGCGCATCACGATTTATTGCCCCGCCATGTAATTACAAAGCCTTGCACCAACATCGTAGCTGTTAGTAATTATGGGTAGAGTTGTGTGAAGTTTGTACTCTAGAAGCACGCAAGTCGTATACAGACGATAAAAAGAGAAGCTGGTAGGCACTCGCACCAGCTTCTCTTTTTATCGTTATACCGTGGTTGTTTTATGATGCTCTCCGCCTTGTCCTCGGCATGACTAACGCGGCAATAACCATTCCAGCAACAAGTCCCCCTATATGATCCCAGATACCAATCCCAGGTTGTGAAAAACCAAACACCAGATTTAGACCCAACCAGAATAGCCAGTTCGTAATTGCGCCTGCACCGTATCTGCCAAGCGATTGCCGATTGAATATATAAAATATACCCAATGCTCCGAAGACGCCAAAAATCGCTCCTGAAGCTCCTGCCGCTAAAGTATTGGGTGGCGACACATAGAACGTAAGGATGCCACCAACAATGCCAGAGCCAAGGTAGATTAGCAGATAACGCCATTTCCCGAAAACCATCTCCACAACTCCCCCTATGAGGAAGAGTGAAAACATGTTCAACCCGATGTGCAGCAGATTGAAATGTAAAAACATTGCCGTGAAGATACGCCAGACCTGTCCTTGTGCAACTAAGGAGTTAACCTGGCCACCCGCCAGAACGATTAAATTTGTATCGATAGCGCCTAGTTGACCCAAACCGGCACCTATAGTAATGCTCAATACAACCAGAATCAGATAGACGGCTACATTGATACCAATCAGTATGTTTGTTACGAAGCGAGGATGTTGGCTCATCCAGAAACGTGTACGAACCACCTGACGCTGCATATTACTGTGTTGTGACCAGGTAGGTATAGGCTCAAGCTCGGATCTAGAAGCAGTAGAACCCTCTAGAATTTGCCCGTTTGTGGGTGCTTGATCGGAAATGTTCGGTTCAGCAGGTGTTGCATTGTGAGCAGGGGGGGCTGTTGGTTCAATAGGAGGGAAGCAATTATCAAAATGGCCGCCAAAAGAGAGTCGAGCGGCCCTGGCCCTTGCAAGTCCTGCATCATAACTTTGTCCACTGATACGCAATAAGTACGCACGCATAGCATGAGCATAGGCATTGCCGGGGTCCTCGTTAATAACTGTCTCAAGATCCTGCATAGCCCGATCATAACGGCGATCTAGCAGGTCAAGCAGCGCCTTTGCTAAATCACTTTCAACGCCACCCTGGGGCTGTAATTCTTGAACTTTTCTACACGCCATATATACAACACCATAGGACCCAAGAGCGAGGTTTGCCTCTGCTAGACCCAGGTGTACCATAGGGTTGTCTGGTTCAATCTGTGCGGCATGTGCATATGCGATAGCTGCATCACGCCCCTGGCCTTGTGAGAGTGCTTGCTTTCCACGCTCCAGGTAAGTTTGAACATCGGTTTGAGCTTCCAAAGCATTATCCTCCAATAAAATGTACAGCGATGATAGCAGAGAGTATTGTAACTGCAATCGTCAAAAGAGCCAGGGGCCAGCGACGGTTAA
>DATMNR010000163.1:0-3529 GCA_035568795.1 Ktedonobacteraceae bacterium | reverse complement strand
AGCCGAGCTTGCGAAATGTGCTTCCTATAGGCATCCACATATCTTGTTTTCTGTGTAGAAAGACGTCTTAATGTATCAGCAGTACGCCGCGCTACAAGTTCAGGCGTGGCTGCAACGCTGGCTCCTGTACATACAATGCATGCGTCTGTTATTGCTGGTGCAGCTGCACCCAGACGATTAATCGCCCCATCAACAATACTTAGACGGGCACCGAATCTCCCTAGGATATCTATTGTATTACGTAGATCATGTAGTAAAGTTGGGCCAGCAATAATTACTCTCCCTGAATGCAGGATACGGGAGAGTATCACGGGTCCTAGCGCAGTTCTCCCTGGTAGTTGCAGCAATCGTTCGACTTGGGTACCCTCACTTTCAGCCCGAACTAGAAGTTCAGAGGTCGTTGCTACAAGTAATCCTGCCTTCGGAACATAACGCGGCTTTGGGAGACCAGTCAAAGCGTCCGTGGTTTCACCATCAAGTCCAAGAGATGTTAGTCCCAATTCATCCGAACGATAGTATTTCTCACCAACCAGTGTTTCTAATAAGTGATTCGATGCTGTGGTTTTACCTACGTTCTTTGAGAGACCAATGAGTGAGAGGCTATGAATTTTTGCCTCAGCTACAAGCTGAGCAAGGGAAATAGACATATGCTCTTTTACCCGCTTAACCAAAACGCCTGGTAAAGATGGTCCTCAATACCGGATAATCTCGCAGCAGTTGTAATGCAATTGCTCCGTTGTCTGGCATGTAGCCATTGCCAATATGCATTTCGACCTGGCTTGCTATACCCTCCGCTCCTAATGCTGCTACAGTGAAGCTCGTTGCCATACTAAAGAACAGAATACATCCACTCGGCTTTGTCAAAAGTATCGTACCAAACTCTGAATTAGGAACATTGACGACGTTGATCGCTAGATCAGCTAGATATTCTCGCCCTGCACAGGCTTCTTGTACTTTTTTAACGAGTTCTAAAAACTGTGTAGCATTCCCTTGCACTAGCACGTCTGCAACACCAAGTGAGGCTACATCGTGAAGGGCTTGTTCGCTACACTCGACGGCGACAAGCTCTCCATCTGAACCAAGGCGCTGTCGAATTGCACATAATGTAAGGAGACCGGCAGTTCCTCCTGCTCCAATCACTGAAATACGTTGACCTGGTTGAACCAACATAGCTGCACGTGAGGGCGCACCTGCTACATCTAGTGCTGCCACAACAATGTTTTGCGGGAGATCTCTTGGTATTTTTGCTAATGGATTACTACGAAAGAATATCGCTTTACCAGTAACCTCTACTTCTGAACGATCCAGGTGAATTGCGTTAATATTTTCGAGACACAATGGAAGCCAACTCAGAGATGTGAGACTAATGATAGTCTCTCCTATAGTCAGACTGTGCTTTTTCCCATAAATATCATCAAGTTCACAGACGGTACCTATTAGAACACCTCCTGACCCTGTAACTGGATTATGCAATTTGCCCCGTTGGTCAACGATATTCATAATGTGTCTCTTCATTCGCTCTGGATTACGATCACATATATTCGCAATTTGGGTAAAGCTGGCTGAATCGATATGCAATGCCTTTACCTCGACAAGTGTCTCAGAGAATTGCGCGATTGGCGTATTGTCAAGCTTCCATGCTGCCTGGGGAAGTAATCCAGCAGGTTCAATCACACGGTGAATGCCGAGGTCGCGCGAAATATCCCAGTCGCTAGAGGAATGCATAGAATGATCTCCTTGCTTGTAATAATGCTTACTCAGATAGTATGACATCGCAGAAGAAAGGTAAAGCAGATGGACTCTCAGCGACAGGGAGCATTCTCCTTATCAGACTAGACTAGTAAGAAACTTTATTCAGTTCTCAAATCTTATATGGGTGAGCATCAAAGTACTTCCCACATGTGCTATGCTGAATGATGCGAAGCGTTCTTCGTATACTACGAAAAAGGATGCTGATGATGAAAGATCCACAGTTTAATAAAGCTCAAAATGATACCTCTATGAAAGAACCAGAAATCCCATCCATATTTAGTGATGATGATCTATACCTTTTTGGACAAGGGAAAGAATATCGTATCTATGAGAAGATGGGCGCGCACGCACGGAATATCAACGGTGTAATGGGGACAAATTTCGCGACCTGGGCCCCAAATGCTTTGGCCATTTCAGTAATCGGAGACTTCAATGATTGGAGACGCAACGCGAATCCAATGCACTTGCGACATCACGAGCTAGGAGTTTGGGAGTGCTTTGTGCCAGGAGTTCAAATTGGTGCCCAATATAAATTCGCTATTTACTCACGTGTAAATAACTACACAGTCGATAAAACGGATCCTTACGGCTTTGCCAGCGAGTTACGCCCTAAAACCGCGAGCATTGTGACCGACATCCATCAGCACACCTGGCAGGATAGCATTTGGATGTCCGAGCGGGGACAGCGCCAACAATTGAATTCACCGATCTCAATCTACGAGGTTCACCTGGGATCCTGGCGGCATGTACCTGAAAGACATAACGAGGGTGCGGTTGAAGAAGATCGTTTTATGACCTACCGTGAATTGGCCGTTGCTTTAGCAACTTATGTAAAAGACATGGGGTTTACTCATATCGAACTGATGCCAGTCGCCGAGTACCCCTTTGATGGATCCTGGGGATATCAGACAACGGGTTATTATGCCCCAACTAGCCGTTTTGGAACGCCCGAAGACTTTCAGTATTTTGTTGATTATATACACCAGCAAGGTATTGGAATATTCCTGGATTGGGTACCATCTCACTTTCCGAGGGATAATCACGCTTTGAGATTCTTTGATGGCACCCATCTCTATGAATACAAAGACCCTCGCAAGGGGGAACATAAAGAGTGGGGAACGCTCGTTTTTGATTATGGCCGCAGTGAGGTTCGCAATTTCTTGATTGCAAATGCCTTGTTCTGGCTAAATGAATATCATATCGATGGACTGCGCGTTGACGCTGTTGCGTCAATGCTCTACCTTGACTATTTGCGTAAGTCAGGAGAATGGGTAGCTAACCGTTATGGTGGCAGAGAGCATCTAGAGGCTGTAGAATTTTTGAGGCAACTGAACGAAGCAGTGTATTCAGAGCAACCTGGGACCTTGACTATTGCCGAAGAATCAACTTCCTGGCCTCTTGTAACGAGGCCAACTTATGTTGGTGGACTAGGTTTCAGTCTAAAATGGAACATGGGTTGGATGCATGACATGTTGGACTATATGCACATGGATCCAATTCATCGACGATATCATCATAACAACATAACATTCTCTCTCATGTATGCCTACTCCGAAAACTTTGTGTTGCCACTTTCTCATGACGAGGTCGTACATATTAAAGGATCATTGATTAATAAAATGCCAGGCGATCTCTGGCAGCGTTTTGCAAACCTGAGGGTATTCTTTGGCTATATGTGGGGCCATCCAGGGAAAAAACTGCTTTTTATGGGAGGGGAATTTGGTCAATGGAAAGAATGGAACTTTAAAGAAAGCCTTGACTGGCATCTGCTTGAGCC
>DATMNR010000162.1:0-5813 GCA_035568795.1 Ktedonobacteraceae bacterium | reverse complement strand
AGAAGAAATGGTTGTAAACTCGTACACTTTTTTTGAAAGATGAACTGAGAGTATCACGTATGACAGGATGGTGGAGCTTCAGTAGAAGTGACGACTCCCCACAGCTTCAAGCTGGGGGCTTCTTGAACGACATAGCCGTGTCGTCCCACGGCAATAGTTCGGTTCAACCAGCACGCGCGAGCTGTCGCTCAAAAACAACTCATGCATCGGTTGGCACAACAAACGTTGGCACGTTCGTGCTTTTACCCTGGCGAACGGTTTAGCCTGGAACCTGCAAACACGATTCAGTTGTCAGTGTGCGAAAGAACTACTGCCCTATTCTTTTCGTCATGCGAAAAAGCGGTAGGTATTTCTTCGCCTGCGGGCGGCGCGGCTTTCATCCCTAGGGCTGAAGCCCGTGGCCTTACGCCGCGATTTGGTAAACTTCAGAATAGCTCGACTGTTAGCTAACTTTACGCTATGAATTTCTTGTATGTGCCCAAAAATCTAGTAGATCGCTTTTTGTAACTATTCCTTCCAATAAATCGCCATTCATCACTGCAACGGCATATTGTCCAGAACTGAATAGCGTATATGCCTCGTGTGCAGGGACACTGGAATCCAATTCAACAAATGGCGGACCTTGAACATCACGAACAACCATCGTTTCTAATGGTTCACCACCTGCTAGATGCCGTAAAAGGAGGTTCTCTGTGAGACTTCCAACTATTTTCCCGTCCTCTATTACAGGCGTCTGGCTAATACCATAACGTCTTAACAACTCAACAGCATCTGCAATTGAATCCTCAGGTGCCACGCTTACCACAAGCGGCATTGTGCGCGAATGGGTTCGACGATGAGTAAGTACATCGTACAGTGTAGGCTCGTCTGTTTCCGCTTGCACCAGCATGTTATTCTCTCGCATCCAGGTATCATTGAACTGTTTGCTCAGATAGCCGCGACCAGTATCAGGAATAAGCACGACAATAACATCCTTTGATGTCAGTTGGCGAGCATATATGAGAGCTGCACCTAGAGCAGTACCAGCTGAACCTCCTGTTAAAATGCCTTCCTCTTGAGCCAATCGGCGTGCCCAGTAAAATGATGTACGATCATCAATACGAATGACTTCATCTATAACCGAGGGATCATAATTGTGCGGGAAAAGCTCCATCCCAATGCCCTCGACCATGTAGGGTTTCGGAGTATCACCTGAATAAACCGAACCTGGAGGGTCGGCGCCAATCACCTTTATATTTGGATTTTGTTCTTTAAGGTAGAGGGCAGTACCTGATATTGTTCCCCCAGTACCAATTCCAGCCACAAATGCGCTTATTTGACCTGCCGTGTCTCTCCAGATTTCTGGACCAGTTGTAGCATAATGTGCAGCTGGGTTAGCCGGGTTAGAGTATTGATCAGGGCAACAGGCTCCAGGAATCTCATTTGCAAGCCGATGTGCAACATTTTTATAATGTTCCGGCGAATCATGTGTAACGCTACTGGGGCAGATAACAACTTCAGCACCATAGGCACGTAGAAGACTTCGCTTTTCTTCACTTACCTTATCGGTCATCACAAAAATACAATGGTATCCTTTAATCGCTGCTGCTATGGCAAGACCATGTCCAGTATTACCACTCGTAGGTTCGACAATTGTTCCACCGGGACGCAATAATCCTTGTTTTTCGCAGTACTCGATCATTGCTGGTCCTATCCGATCTTTGACACTTCCTCCCGGATTGAACATTTCCATTTTTGCCAGAATCAGAGGCTGGACATCGCTCGCCACACGATTGAGACGCATGAGTGGTGTATTGCCTATTGCATCAATCATTGAGTTAAAATAACGCATCTTACCTTGATGTGCTTCTGTCTTCATATCCATTACAAAATTTCCCCTTGAACATTCTTATATCGCTGGCCCCTCTGCTGCAATACTCTTTGACGGCATCAGTATAGCACAAGACTTGGAAACATCCCTTATTCATTTATCAGTACAATCTTGATTTGATCAACAGAGGCAGGTAAATGATCAGCACCAAACGGAAGTCGAATCTGTACATTGACCACGCCAGGTTGCGTGTCAAGATACGTTTTTGCCAGCATAGGTGTCGCACCCTTTATGGATTGCTGCCATTGTCCAATTTGTTGAGATGAAAACGTATGTATCCAGCTTCCACGAGCTGAAATGCTCAAATATATGATTCCCATTTGACCTTGCTGCACAACCACGGGATTGCCAATCGTCAGCACATCTTTCAATATATAATTTCGATCCAATTGTGATACGGCCTGCTTATTTAATAACTGAACTGCCACCAGGCGCGCGGTAGTCAGATTAAATACATATGTTGTCGCTGAAACACTAACTTGCACGTTCACTCCATCCACCTGTGTTCCGGGTGCGTTATCTGATACAACTCTCGTAATATACGTGGGTTGTCCAGCCTCAACTTCGTTTGTTGTTAATTGCTTCTGAAGTTGCGACAAAGCCTGCCGCTGAAGTTGAGTAAGCAGAGCATTTTTCACATTATCAATGTCAGCCTGAGTAACAATATGCACAACATGTGGATCTAATCCCCCACTAAAAGGTTGAGGATTACTTACAGTCAACTGACTATTGCAACACATTGTATTTAGGACATTTGCGCCGATATTTCCTGTTACACCAGGAAATACAGCCACTGCTAAAGCAGAAATAGTTCCATCTTGTCCATCTGTGCGGCGCGGCACCACAATTGATTGCATCAGTTTGACTTCTACCCCTGCATCTGTTGTAAAAACAATCCCGGCTGGTACAGAGTATGCGGTTCGACTGCTATTATCAAAAAGAACCGACCCACTAGCTTGCACTCCAGGTATCGGTTGGATACCAGAGGAAGCCACAGTGCGACTAGCTGTTGCAGTACTCATGATTGAACGATCAGGTATTTTTCGTGTTGTAATGTTTGGCTTGCTAATCTGCGGAGAAGCTGTCAAGAGATACGTGTCTTGTATCGTTTTACTTTGAACAACTACTGAAATGGTTGCATAAGGCGCTGTACCAAATAGAGGAAACCCTGTTGGAAAGATACTGAAGTTGAAAACCCTTGGCATAAGCAACAAGACCAATAGGGTAAGGGAAACCAACGTGGTAGCCACGAGCGAGAGTGTAAAACGTTTGCGGTTGTGACTGACGTACCTGTTCGTTGTTTGCTTCACACCAGGCTGTATCAATCCACTTCCAGGCACTACTTCCCTTATTTCCATAGGTGATAATGGCGCAGAGATAGGTCTCTTGGGTGGAGTCGCCGCCATGAATTCATCGATTTCTGCAAGTTCTCGATCGTCTTCGATGGCATTCATTGGTCTTTCAATGGCAGCTAAAAATGCCTGGCGCATTTCGGCTACATTGCTGAAGCGAGCTTCAACTCGTTTTGCCATTGCCTTACGTACCACCTCTCCGAGATCCCTGGGAATCGAGGCATCACGATCACAAGGTGACGGAACGGGCGCATACAGGTGCATTTTTACGACTTCCACATCATCTGGATCATCATAAGGAAGTTCACCAACCAGCATCTGATAAAGCAACACTCCGAGAGCATATATATCAGTCGCAGTGGTTATGATGCCTCGCGTCTGTTCAGGGGCCATGTAGTGGGGCGTACCCGGTATCTGGTCCAGGGGGATGGGTTTGCCTGCTTGCTCTCTCTCATTCTGTTCGGAATAGCGCACCAATCCAAAATCGGCAAGATAAATATATGGAGGTCCATCGCGACGAGCCTCTAATAGCACATTCGAGGATTTAATATCTCGATGAATCAAACCCTGATCGTGTGCATACTCGACTGCATCCAGAAGTTGCAAGAAGATAGTCGCTACTTCATTAAAATCAGGCAGGGAACGGCGAAGGTAGCCTGTGAGCGTTCCACCTTCAATAAAAGGCATTACCAGGTATAAAATCCCCTGCTCATCTCCAAACTCAATTAACTGCAAGATATGCGGATGATGCAACTCTGCAATCGTTCGTGCTTCCCTTGCAAAGCGGCGTCGCATTTCGCGATCAGCTGCATAGCTTCCAAGAATCACCTTGATTGCTACACGCCGACCAAAGGCTGATCGCTGCCTCCCCTCGTAGACAGCCCCCATGCCTCCAACACGAATGCGTCGGACAACATCATAGTTTCCAAGTTGCATACCCTCGAGAGTCAGCATCGCTGGTGTCTTTCCAATCTAGCTACCTCCCAACCCCTGGGTGGAAGTGGGTGTTAGGTGAGTAGGAGCTACAGTAGGACTGCCTGTCGGTGACCCGGATGTGGGTGTGGGTCCCCCCGGAGTAGGCGAACCTGTTGCTCCGGGTATAGCTACTATCACAATTTTAATATGTGCGGCATCAGGCAACGTGCTACCGTTGGGATTATCAATCTTGACAGCCATGACACCGGGTTGACTCATAAGATAAGTTGTAGCATCCTGATTAGTCATATTTGCAATGTGATTCGTAAAACCCTGAAGCACGCTATCGCTGAACTGGTACACCCACACTCCCTCTGCTCTTACAAGTATAGCCAATGTTCCTTTCGTATCAACCACAGTCACCTTGGTAACTTCGGTCACGATATTGCCTGTCAATGCATAGTTTGATCCTAGCTCGGTGCTGGCCTGTTTTGCTAGCAAGCTTGCCGCCATCGTTAGTGCCGCCTGCTGATCATAGACCTCTTCCTTACAAGTGACCGTCACAATTACAGTCACATTAGGCGCGTGATCTCCAGCTGCATGATTAGCTGAAACAGCGGATGTACATCTCAACGTATTAGTAACAACTTGTTCATTCGTGTGTACCTGCTTCTGCAAAGCAGCTTGCGTGCCTGGAGTAAGCGATGCAGTAATCGCACTCGCCGCGCCATTGATATCACTCTGCTGAACTACAGAGTTCGGCTGCGGATTCTGCCCACCACCAAATGTCCCATTTTTCACAGTGATACCAGGTGCACAGCAATTTCCACTAATATCGAGACCTCTAATGTTTCCAGCTGATCCAATGTTGACTGCAAAGCCAGTCACCGTAATAGATGCCGGGAGTGCAGCCGGAACAGTGATCGGCCCATTGAATGAAACTGGCACCCCAGATGCGCCTCGAAGAATAACACTCCCAAAAGTTTTATCAGTATTAGTAGGATTAAAGAATGTCAAAGCTCCCGTCGCTCGTGTACCTGGAATTGAACCAGTCGAGGTTACTGTCTTCGATTGTGATGGAGATGTCGAGCTGATGATACGGGCTGACACTTCACGCATGCTAGGATTTGGAGTGCCTGTCACACCAATGATCTGATAAATATTTGACTCATTTTTACTGTCAGGTGTAATCGTCACTGTAGCTGTCGCTGTTGTGCCAGGAATAACATGTGGAAGATTATTAAATCCGCCAGGAAGGGCGGCAACCGTGATTCCACCGATCAGTAAAACTGTGAGTACGCCTAATAAAATTGCGAGTACTATTCGCGTTCCTCCAGAAGTACCTCCTACGCCACTACCACTGGGACCACCAGGAGCGCTTCCGCTTGGAGGTTGACCACCACTCCCACCTACAGAACCCCCAGCCTTTGTTGCTTCTAAACTCACAGCAGCAACGCCAATGCCCGCAGCGGCCATCTTTCCCGTATTATTGCTCTTTTTTGTTGCAGAAGCAGTCGACCCATTTCGCTGTGATGCTAGTTCTGTCGCAACAACTGGAACCGCAACCAATTCCGCAAGTGGCACAGGGAATTTGCGGGTTATTTTGGGATGAGGGGCAGTCGTAGAAAAAGTGATAATTCCTGGACCCGCATCTGCCTGCTTCTGCGACCCATTAG
>DATMNR010000161.1:0-3410 GCA_035568795.1 Ktedonobacteraceae bacterium | reverse complement strand
GAGTATGGGCGATGACACTCCAATAGCTGTACTCTCAGGTCACTCTCGATCTCTCTCAGATTACTTCCATCAGCGATTTGCGCAGGTCACCAATCCTCCTATTGATCCTCTACGCGAGCAGATTGTCTTGTCGCTCGACTGCTATCTCGGTCGTCGCCGTAATCTACTAGCCGAGTCTCCGCTTCACGCAAGGCTATTGCATCTAGAGACACCTCTATTGACCAGCAGTCAACTGGTGACACTTCGTGGTTTGAAAGGTTTAGTCTCTCAAACGCTTGGAGCCACGTTTCAAACCGAGTCTGGACCAGCAGCGCTTGAATCGGCTTTAAATAATCTAGAGCTTGAAGCAGTTTCTGCTGCATCTGATGGAATTCAGTTGCTTATCATAAGTGACGTCTCAGCTGACCTGAATCAGGCACCAATTCCCATGCTCCTGGCAGTCGGATCAGTACACAGGGCACTGATCCAGGCCGGGTTACGAACACATGCATCCTTAATCTGCGAAACTTATTCCGCATTGGATGTTCAACAAATTGCTCTCTTGCTTGGCTATGGTGCTGAAGCAGTTGCTCCTGTCCTGGCACTTGAGAGTGTACGTTCACTAGCTGGAGAACGTCACCTGGAGACCCTCACACAAGAACAGGCTGCGGAGCGCTACCTGCATGTCATTGAAGCAGGCTTGCGTAAAGTAATGGCACGTATGGGTATCTCAACTATTCGTAACATTATTGGTGGAGGCCAGTTCGAGATATTGGGCCTTCATTCTGATGTGATCAGACGTTGTTTCGCTGGTTCAGATATTGTAGCTGCTCATCCAGGCAAAGTTGATTTCGAACACATTGCCGGGCAGGTTATCGAGCGGGTAAATAGGATTAAGTTGCAGTCTTCGCAGATTGTACATGAGGCAAAGGCTGCACCATCAGAACAGAAATCAGGCGTTACTGAAATCACTCGACGGCGCAAATTGACGGACATTGGACGTTTTCGTTTCCGCCGTGATGGTGAATACCATGCTTATAATCCTTTGATTATCCGCGCATTGCAAAAAGCGGCTCAAAGTGGTGAAATGGCTGACTACAAGGAATTCACTAAGTTGGTATACCAGCGTCCTCCAACAACCTTACGAGATTTAGTCACTTTCACATCAACAAAGAGTATACCCCTGGAACAGGTCGAGCCAATGGAAGCGATTCGAGCGCGTTTTGTAGTCTCAGCTATGTCTATTGGTGCACTAAGTCCTGAGACGCATCGTACTATAGCTGCCGCTATGAATAGCATTGGGGGACGCAATAATACCGGTGAAGGTGGAGAAGACCCTGCCTGGTACCACGAGCAAATCAACGGCTTTCCTGTAAGTAGCAAGATCAAACAAGTGGCATCTGCTCGTTTTGGGGTTACTACGGAGTACCTGGTGCGTGCAGAGGAATTAGAGATCAAGATGGCTCAAGGATCAAAGCCAGGTGAAGGTGGACAGTTGCCACCAGCCAAGGTCACTCCATTTATTGCGCGGCTTCGTCATACAGCACCGCATGTGCCACTGATCTCGCCCCCACCGCATCACGATATCTATAGTATAGAAGACCTGGCCCAGCTCATTTATGACTTGAAACAGGTCAACCCCACGGCTCGAGTCGGTGTCAAACTCGTTTCGAGTATAGGCGTTGGCACAATTGCTGCTGGTGTTGCGAAAGCCCACGCTGACTATGTTCTCATCAGTGGACATGATGGAGGCACTGGAGCCTCGCCAATGCAGTCCATCAAACATACTGGTATTCCATGGGAGCGAGGGCTTGCAGAAACACAGCAGGTACTGGTGCGTAATGGACTGCGCAGTCGTGTCAGATTACGTGTAGATGGTGGTTTGAAAACTGGACGCGACGTAGTGATTGCGGCTATGTTGGGCGCCGAGGAATTTGGCTTCGGTACTGCTAGCCTGGTAGCTTTGGGCTGTGATATGGCTCGTCAGTGTCACCTGAATACCTGTCCTACCGGTATAGCAACGCAGCGCGAGGATTTAAGAGCGAAGTTTTCAGGTACGTCACAAATGCTCATTCATTACTTGACTCTGGTTGCTGAAGAAACTCGAGAGTTGATGGCTCAGTTGGGGGTGAGACGTCTGGATGACCTTGTAGGACGTGCTGATCTCCTGAGGTCGGTTGAAGAGACAACTATCGATCTTGAATCAATGCTCATCGCTGCACCTCAAAGATTTGCTGTTGCACAATCCATGCTACCTCAATCCCCAATTGCTGAGCAATTACTGGTTGATTCAGAAGCAGCGCTGCGTGGTGAACATAGTGTGTTAATACAACATCCCATTTCAAACTACGATCGCTCAATCGGGGCAAGTCTTGCTGGAGAGATTGCACGACGCTATGGGAATAGTGGTTTGCCTGGCGTAAGCATCAACTGCCAATTTCAAGGAGCGGCGGGACAAAGTTTTGGGGCGTTTAATATGCCAGGGATGAATCTCATACTTCATGGTGTAGCGAACGACTACGTTGGCAAAAGTATGACTGGGGGGCAGATTATCTTAACGCCACCACCCATGGCGAGTTTTTCCGCTCACAAAAACACTATTCTTGGCAATACGGTTCTTTATGGCGCTACAGGTGGCCAATTGTTTGCGGCTGGTTGTGCTGGAGAGCGATTTGCCGTTAGAAATAGTGGAGCGCTAGCTGTTGTTGAAGGTGTTGGCGCTCATGCTTGCGAGTATATGACCGGAGGGATAGTGGTTGTACTCGGCGATACAGGACAAAATTTTGGCGCTGGCATGTCTGCAGGCGTTGCGTATGTACTGGATTTGGCAGGAGTTTTTCCCCGTCGCTGCAATACTGAATTAGTGGAGTTGCAACGCATTGATGATCCAGACGAAATAGATGCTTTACGTACTATTATTCAGTGGCATGGCAAAAAGACACGCAGTTGGCGAGCAGCACAGATTTTAGCTGAATGGAGTCGAATGCAGCGCGTTTTCTGGCGAGTTTTACCACGAGAGCTTAACGTAAATACGCAAAATACTAACCGAACAGCATGCGATTACGTTGATGCTCACTCATATAGCGCAGAACTTTTATCCCTCTCGACTTAAATGAACCGAATGCTGTATCACTCATGATGAGTTCCACCGACTCAACAAGGAGAAATGGGATGAAAGAGATACATGGTCTCCCAAAACGTATAATTTGGCCGAAAGTGTTTGCTCCGTGATACACTGTAGGGGCTTATATGGCCTGTCCGTGTGAAACGGACGAAAAGATACGATGTACCATATAACTGAGGCTCAGCTTGCTTCTGCTCTTCTTTTCGGCATGTCCAGCAGGGATTTCCTGGCTCTCAAAAGCCATTTTCTGTTGTGAATGTTTCTGATTGCGATGCAAAACTCAGTGGTGACGTAAGGTTCTCAAGCT
>DATMNR010000160.1:0-4311 GCA_035568795.1 Ktedonobacteraceae bacterium | reverse complement strand
AGATCGTTGCGTAAGATGCCGGTAACAACCTTATACGAAAGCGAAGAGGGTACGCTACTATCTATCGCGTGTACAATTTCGTGTGTTACCATAATGGCATGCACATTGCCTTGTTGAATGAGTGTCCGATATGGAGCCCAGTCTATTGCCTCCAGGTCACTCTTTGATCGATACAGATTAGGTACCCCGCTATGTGGATCGACACCCACATCGCCGAGACCTGGGAAGTGTTTGAGCGTGCCTAAGACTTTGCCGCTTTGCTGCAACCCTTGCAGATATGCTTGTGCCATCCTTATCACTAATGTTGCGTTATTGCCATACGTACGATCATAGAGTTGAGGGTTATAAACATTTGTTACATCAACTACGGGAGCCAAATTGAGATTGAATCCATACGATGCGAGATCTTGCGCGTCTTGAATACCCGCGGCTCTGGCCTTCTCTGGGTCATTCGTTGCTCCAATATCAGCAGCGGCACTCCGTGGCCCATCCAGTGCCTGTAAACGGTCTACTGTTCCCCCCTCCTGGTCGATAGCTACTATCATTGGAATGTTAGCATTGCTCTGCATTTGCTTGATTAACCCTTTGAGTTGAACTTTATCGGAAATATTATTATTGGCGGTGAATAACAAGACGGCGCCAACATGATATTGGTTGATCATTGTATTTATATCAAGCGAATATGAGGGGCCAACAAACTGGACGATCATCATCTGTCCGAGTTTTTGATCGAGCGTCATATTTTGTACAATCAAGTTGATATACTGCTGCGGAGTCAACTGGGAGGTTGCTTGTGCAGTCGCTCCTGGGGTCAAGCCATGATGTAGTTTTTGTTTTATGATAGCCAGAGGATTATCATTTCCTGTAGATACCGGTCCCCCAACTACAAAAGCCCAACCTTGCGGTCCAATAGAATGTGCATAGCTCAGGATGAGAGCATTAAGTACAACTATCAAGAGCAGGCTGATATATAGAATTGCCCTTCCTCTGGTGATATCCGATCGCTGTTTTGCTTTTAATGGAGTGGTTGAGGTCTCCTGTGCTATCTCAATCTCTGCTTGTGCGGGCAACCTCATGGTATCAATTATATGTGGTGGGGTGTCTTTTTCTGTGGAGTAATCTGCTGCTGGTATATGTGCTGTATCGAGTCCTTCAATTGCCTCATTCGAGTCGTTCAGTGCGTTTTGAGTATTTTTAACGGTGTCTTTGCTGGATTGATTTACGTCTTGATCGGTCAAATGCGCAGATTTTTGTTCTAAATTGGCACTTTTATCTGATGTTTGAATAGTGAATAATTTTTGGGTTACTTCTTCTCCATCATCCCCATCTTGTTGCCTCGTATTTGATATTGGAGAACTGGTTGACTCCATACGATCCCGCTTTCATTAGATAAGTTAACTGCTTGCTATAAGATATGAATAAGATCTATACATGCGAAATGCGAATAATTTTTGAAATGTTTCGTAGATTTGTTCGGCTCATGATCAACAGGTAGCCTGGATAGTAAACCAGAAAGACCCCTACTATACTAACGTAAAATGCAGCGAAATACTATAGACAACAGCACAATTTTGGGACTGATGGACTTTTTGAGATCTTTCTTTGTTCAAACGGTCAAGGGATACTAAACTTTACCAAAATAATGAGTAAAATTTTGTAAGTGAATGCTTGTTCTAGGAGCTAGAGTACGATATACTGTTTCTACTATAGAACCACAAATTTGTTGAACGCTAAAACAAGACTGTTTTGCTGCTCTGCAGCTACCTGATAGGTTGGCGGCCTCAATGAAATATATGAAAGAGTGTGGGAAATGATGGATGAACAGCGCCTTGTAACTCCCACAGACGAGGGTAGGGATATTAATGAACACAGTTCGAAACGTCGTATCATTTTGACTCGTTTTCTCCGAAATATACTGATTGGTATTGGATTTGCTATTGTACTCACCGCTATCGAGATTACGTTCTGGATAATCAATCCGCTGCACCTATTCGGAAATGGTAGTTCGCATACTGCATCTACCTTATTATCCAATCTTGCTCATGCTCCACTACTCTGGCTCTTACTACTCTTACAGGTGATTGCGGCTTGTGTATTGATGTTTTTCATTGATAAGCCCCTTGCTCTTCGAAGGTATCAAAGGGATGTGCAAAAAGCTCAGGAGATATATCGTACTGCGTATACCCATCTGACATCCTGGTCTGCCATTTATGAAACATCCCTCACATCTTATCAGGATACACCTGATCTTTCTACTCCAGGCAAGGTGCAACATATTTCAGTGCTCAAACTGGCACAAGAATTGGTAAACCCACCCGGCGGGGTTCAATCCCATCAGCTTATACTAGGTGTACCTGGGGCGGGCAAATCTGTCATGCTCTACTTCTACTGGTATACGGTATTACGTAGGTCAAGATCAATTATTTTTGGCAAGAATAAAATCCCGATTTATATCCCAATGCACAAATACAACCTTTATCTGGATTCTCAAACTAATGGTGCATCTGACAATAAATTTGTGTTAGGAACACCCTCGCTCATAGATTTTCTTTATTCAAGTGACCTTGTGGGAATGAACCATCTACGACCTTTTCTCCATAATTTGGCGGCGAAGGGGAACATTTTATTTCTTTGTGACGGTTTAAATGAGATCAATGAGAAGTATCAATCCGCTGTGAATGTTGAATTTGCAGAAATGATGGGTCAAACTCAGAATCAGTTAGTGTTAACGTGTCGGGAAGTTGATTTCCAACGCCAGCCGCAACTAGCTCAAGCAGTCATAGAAAATCTGGTCGCCCGTGTATACATTAACCCGCTTGATGAAAAACTTGAACGTAGCTTTGTCGAGAGATTTATAAAGGAACAGGATGCGGGTAAGAAGTGGCGGCATACGGCAGGTCAGGTGATGGAAGTGATAAATCACAGCCGTCTCCGAGAGCACTGTAATAACCCACTCATGTTCTTTAGCTTGATGGAGATAATCGATGGTATAGGTGTCAATCGTGGCAAGAAAATTGATACACGCGGCAGACTACTACGTTCATTCGTTAAACATGCTATTCAACACGAGCTATCTCAACCACAGTGGGGCAATGCAACTCTAGCTGAGCGTAATGTAATGCTCTTTCTGAGCGAACTTGCCTGTGCTACTAGATGGACGAATAGCATCAATGCACTTCAAATACCGGTCACCAGCAAGAAGAAGGAATTAAGACCGGAAGATCTTGCAGCGGGATTGCAACATTGGTTGCTTGAACATCCTGCACAATGTCCAACTGCGTTGAAGCCTGTGGTGAGAGATTTTAAATCAGACCATGAGCCATACGCGCTCGAAGAATTAGTCACGCTCTTGCGCTTTGCACAAAGCACATCACTTATTGAGATCAGTCAAGCTGGTATAGTTAGTTTCCGTCATGAATTGATTGCAGCTTACTTTGTTGCAGAGTATTTAGTAGCTTTAGGTAGATCTACTACTATGAAGGAGGGTACAGGCAGTGAATTTGTTATCGCCCCTGGAGATCAGTGGGAAGTTGATAAACGGTTTATTTCCCCCATCGCCCTTTGGGCTGGACTTTTAGACGAGCCAGAAGAGTATGCACAACAATTTGTGTTCCTTGGACAACAGAATCCTTCTTTCAAAGTAGAAGCTTTGGTGTTAGCTTTTATTTGTATTGGAGTAACGTATTTACCGCCACAGTCAGATGGGGCACATCAGCTTGAATTGCCTCCTAATCTCGTCGAAACTGTAGCTGAAGTAGTAAAAGAGAAGCAAGACTGTGATCTACTTGCTCAATTATTTACTCGTTTCGCTTTAGAGGGCGCACAAGAAATCTATCAATCTCTTTTCCCTTTACTGATGGTTGATGGCATTGACGAGATGATCATACGTCTTAATGCCGATGTAGTATTTGAATTATTTTTCAACCAACTTTGCGCTGTCGTTGATAATACTGAATATGAAGCATTAGTCAAGCGTCTTGTTCGTATATTAGGGAGCTTTGGAGTGGTTGGGATTCCTCGCGCAACAGAATTGAGCCAACCATCGCCCGAGAGAAGTGATCGGTTACGCTCTGCTACAATCAATATTCTGGGTGGGACAAATGAAAGTGATGCAGTAGAACCATTGATTTTGTGTTTACGCGACTCGAACCAATCAATTGTAGGACGCGCTGCAAATGCATTGATCCGGCTTGGTCCTGAACTTAGCTTTACGCGACTGGTGCAGGAATTGGAAGATAGTACACCTGCCCTGGGTAGAGAACAGGTTCATTGGACTGTTTTGCATATATTGGAGCGTTTTCAAAATGAACC
>DATMNR010000159.1:0-9553 GCA_035568795.1 Ktedonobacteraceae bacterium | reverse complement strand
CTATACCATACAATTGGACACCGAACACCTTTTAGGGTACAGTATTTCCTGCATGCATCTGTTCCCTTTGAAAGGATATACCATTGATGCGATTCGACACAAAAAGATGGCAATGGACCATTGCTCTCCTTTTCATCTGTTCGCTTCTCAGCCTATCTTTCGTTCCGCATGCAAACGCGGATGGTGGCGCTCCTAATCTGGCGTATGTGTCAGGCACATCCTCAGGCGTCAGCGTCATTGATGTTGGACAGGCAAAAGTAACGAAAACAATTTCTGTAGCAGGTGATCCACAAACAATTCTGCTAAGTCTGGATGGAGGCTTACTCTACGTCTCGCAACCCACTCTGGGACAGGTGTCTATAATCAGAGCCAGCACTGGTCGTACATTCTGTACTTCACATCTTCCCGGTGAGCCATCTCTGTTGGCAATTGATCCCGATTTGAACATCTTGTATGCCGCGGGCAGTGGATCTGCACAGGTAACCGCGCTCGATCCAACAAATTGTAAAATCCTGAATACTTTTGAAGTGATTGGTCCGGTGTACGGATTAGCTGTAGCTCTGACTGCTGGATCAAATCTAAACGGCAGTGGTTCAAACCAACTCTGGATTGCCAGCACTAATAGGTTGACAATTTTCGATGATCAGACGCATCAAATGCTAGGCGCTGTTCCTTTTCCAGATGGACCACAGTATCTCTCGATACCTCCGGGAGAGACTGTGTATGTCACTACACAACAGGGGAGTGTTGACGCGGTTAGTCTCAAGACTAGAGAAGCGCGTCGAATTCTAAACGGAGGAATCTTTGGGCCAATGGATTACGATGCATTAACGGGCGAGGTCTATATACCAGATGAGCAGCACCAGGTGTTACATGTTTTAAGTCCAGTTGACATTGGTGTTTCGACCATACCAACAGAACCTGAACGTGTTATTCACACACAAGGTATACCTGAATCAGTTGCGATCACCAGTGATGGGCTGCTCGGTTTTATAGCCCTTCGGGAAGGAAAAGTCGCAATGTTGGATCTAATCGCTCATCGCTTTGTATATACCGTCGATGTCGGTGGTACGCCTCACTTTATCATCACCGGTCTTTATCCACCGCCAGCCTTAGATATCCCAACACCAGTTAGTAATGCAATACCAGCGCAACAAACTACTATACCTCAAGTGTTCTGGGTTATCGTGTTTTTTATGTCGTTGGTTACAATAATCATCGTAACGACGATACTTGTGTGGCAACTTCGACGATCGTTGAAATCTGAGCATAGGTAGTGAAGAGATCATAGCTACTACCAGGTCCTGCGGATAATGCTATCTTGACAATCCCACTCTAACCTGACACAATTTGCCAAACAACATTACGTATTTAAGAAAGGTCTTATTGTGGTACAGTCAACGAATCAGCACGAAGAACAGATAATACCTGCACAACAGACTATCAACGTCGCATTTCAGGGAGAGCGTGGAGCCTTTGGGGATGAGGCTGTGAAGACTTTTTTTGGTTCGTTTGCTCAACCAAATCCCTACAGGGGTTTTGCAGATGTTTTTAGGGCAGTTGCCAGGGGCGAAGTTGAAGCAGGGATAGTACCCGTAGAAAATTCGCAAGCAGGGAGTATTAATGAAGTGTATGATCTGTTGCGACAGTATGACCTCTTTACTATTGGTGAGATAGGTCACCCGGTCAATCACTGTCTTTTATGCTTACCTGGACAACAACTTAGCGACATTGCCCGTGTCATTTCTCATCCTCAAGCGTTAGCACAGTGTGATGCATACTTACGAGAACTCAACGTTGAAGTTGTGGCAACATATGATACGGCGGGCAGTGCTAAAATGGTACGCGAGGAAAATCTTGCAGGAGTGGCCGCAATTGCGGGCGCGGGTGCAGCAGATCTGTATGAATTAGAAATATTGGCTCGAAGTATCCAGACTATTAAAGATAATTATACGCGTTTTATTGTGTTAGGCAGAGAACCTGCACCTCGTCGTGCGGGTGAGGCTAAGACCATGTTGGTGATGGCTACGGCGCATCAACCAGGCTCTCTCCATAAATGTCTAGGTGTACTGGCAGCAAATCAAATCAACCTGCTGAAACTCGAGTCTCGTCCCTCGCGACAACGCATCTGGGAGTACGTATTTTACCTCGACTTTGAGGGGCATCGTGACGATCCAAGCGTTAGTGCTGCGCTTGCTGATCTGGCCAGTCATACTACATTTTGCAAAGTATTAGGTTCGTTCGCGAGAAATGCATGATGTACTAGACCTACCCTGTTTCAGATACAAATTCTGGCCGCAGGCTAATAGCTTTACGCATATAGATATGTTGCATTTCTAGCGCACTACGGGTAGTGTTGACTAACAACAAAACTCGAATGCACTTTTCAAGACTATTTGGAACTGGAATTTCACGCATACAAATGAGCGGAACCTCGTTCCAACCAATTTGTCGCGCTGCCAGAGCTGGAAATACAGCATCCAGATCTTCTGTAAGTGTAAAGCTAGCGCTTGCGATATCTTCGATAAGCACGTTATTCTCGTGTATCATCAACTTTAGTAGCTCAGTTGTAGCTACTAGAATTTCCTCACGATCATTGTTATCAACAGTTATTGCCCCACGTATGCCGCGACAATACATTACCTTCTCTCTTTCAGCATTTTGCAACAAACTGGATTCAGTAAAACCAATTATGCCACATGTGAATGATGAGTAATGTCTTCCATCAACTGATGCATAATTTGTGCCTCACGGACAATTGACTTCAGTTGGTCAGGAGTAATCGATTGACGGCCATCACAAAGAGCGCTATTTGGATCAGGGTGAACTTCTAAGATTAATCCATCTGCTCCGGCTGCGATTCCAGCTCGCGACATTGTAGGAACTAACTCGCGTCGACCCGTTCCATGGCTGGGATCCACTATCACTGGCAGGTGGGTTAATTCATGTAATAGGGGTATGCAAGAAAGATCAAGAAGGTTCCGTGTCTGTGTATCGAAGCTGCGGATTCCGCGCTCACAGAGGATGACATTTGGATTACCCGCCGAGACAATGTATTCTGCTGCCAATAACCACTCTTCAATTGTTGCTGATATGCCACGTTTGAGCATAACCGGGCGATGAAAGCTATTGCGTCCAGCAGCATATAATAATGGGAAATTTTGCATATTGCGACTGCCTATTTGCAAGATGTCGGCATATTCGGCTACGATTTCCACCATTTCAGGTTCCATCACCTCGGTAATAACCGGGAGACCGGTGAGTTCTCGTGCTTCTTTCAGATAATGGAGTCCCTCGATACCTAGTCCCTGGAACTGGTAAGGCGATGTTCGTGGTTTGAATGCTCCCCCTCGCAAAATTTGTGCTCCTGCTGCTTTTACTGCAATCGCCGTGTTAAGTAATTGTTCTCTGCTCTCCACTGCACATGGTCCTGCAATAACTACAGGAGGTGCATTAGAACCGCCAATGATGACTGATTGACTCTTTTCAGGATCACCTATCTTGATTCTACTGCTCTCAGCTTTGAAATCTTTACTGACAAGCTGGTATTGTGTTTTGACCTCCACGACTCTCTCTACAGCACGCTGCTGACTGATAGCAGCAAGTGTTTGCTTATCAAGCTGGCTGCCATCTAATACGATAACTTCGCGTTCATCCATCAGTGTCGAGACAGAATGTTTATGGTTGCTGATTACTTGCTCCAACAGTGTCTCTAACTGATTCCGTTCTTCTTTGCTAACCTGATCTTGAATTGTGATAATCAATGTATTAGGTCCTTTCTGTAAATGATATTGGAATTATTTTTCCGTATGATAAAAAGCTAGCTGAAAGCTGTTTCACGTAATTGCTTTGCCTGTGTAAAATAAGGCTCCAGGACTTCTTCATCATGGGTGATGAGAGTACGAATATTGTCAAGTTCTGATACCAGTGCATCGAGCCAAATCAATATCTCCTCTTTATTTGTCACGCAGATGTCACGATACATAGTTGGGCTTCCTGCCGCCAAACGTGACATATCACGGAATCCCCCGGCCGCAATGCTGGTCAACTCCCTCCAGTTCTCCTTCTTACTCAAACATTGCACGAGAGCGCTAGAGAGCAAAAATGGCAAATGACTGATGCCTGCTACTAGTCGATCATGTCGATCAGCATCGAGAACTAACGGATGTGCTCCAAGCTGCATGACAATCTCGTTCAATTGCTCTACTCCGTCTGTTGACGCCAGTCCGAGAGGAATCAGGCAATAAGTGCAACCTTCAAACATTCCTACTTCAGCCGCTTTGATTCCAGAAAGCTCTCTACCAGCCATTGGATGACCTCCCACGAACTTTACATGAGCTGGTAACGATGTTGTTGCCCATTTGAGTATTTGGACTTTGGTGCTTGCTGTGTCGGTTACAAGAACGCCACGTTTGAGTCTGGGTGCAATATGCTCAAGTAGCTCACGCATAGCGAGAATAGGGGTTGCAAGTATCACCAGATCTGCGTCCTCAACCGCATTTTCCGCCTTATCACAGATTTCTGTGATCGCTCCTATTTTCCATGCCTGGTAAGTTGAGCTTTGGTTGCTGTCATAACCAGATATGTGCTTTGCTACTCCGGCCTGCTGTAGTGCCAGTCCAAGCGAACCCCCAATCAGTCCTAGACCCAACACAGCTAATTTTTCCATTGCATCACCTCGATCTTTTCAATCAATGCAAAAAGCAAACAAAAAAGCAGAGGATCAATTCCTCTGCTTCCCTCCGGTCTATCTTCAGACCTGGAGTTTTTTGCGCAACTCAACAGGCCCTCGGTTAGACCGGAGGGCTAAAATAAAAGTACCATGCAAAAACTTTATTTAGTTGGGTTCGCAAATCAATATTCATAATGGTTGGATTGTACATGCAATTAGCTCATGCTGTCAAGAGTTAATTCGAGCCAATCTTGACATGGTTGCGACCATCCTCTACACTCACCATAAGAATTCATATTGAGCTTATATCTTAATCGATTGGAAATATCCTTGAAAACCTTACCTGAGATTGTAGGTATTCATTCATCATCACCCTTAAGCGGCACTATATTACCGCCATCCTCGAAATATCATACACTACGCTATATTCTAGCGGCTTTCTTAGCTCAGGGAATGAGTACTATTTACTACCCCGCTATAAGTGATGATACAGATGTGTTACTTCAAGCATGCAGTCGGTTGGGAGCCCATATTAAAATTGATAGTCAATCAGATCAGCGTCGTATTCTCTCGATCCTAGGTACAGGAGGGATTCTCAGAACTACACCTGATGTCATAATCGATGTTGGAAATGCGGGTGCTGTACTTCGTCTTCTTCTGGGGATTTGTACACTGTCGTCTGAAACTATTACTTTTACGACTCCCTATCCGCAATCGCTTGGACGCCGTCCAAATGTTGACTTGTTGCGAGCACTTGCCCAACTCGGTGCAACTTTAGAAAGTCATTCAGATGAGGGAATGCTGCCCATTAAAATTCGAGGTGGGCAGATACATGGAGGCAATATACAGATTTCTGGTAAAAAAAGTTCGCAGTATATCAGTGCACTCCTCTTTTTAGCGCCACTTCTCAAAGAAGGGTTGGAGATAGAGATTGTCGATGAATTGACATCCGCCTCTTTCCTTGATTTGACGCTAGCAGTACTTGAACAGGCGGGGATAACTGTCATTACTAAGGACTCTTATAAGCATTATGTTGTTCCCGGAAAACAGCACTACCAACCCAGAGACTATGTTATTCCTGGAGATTATCCTTCTGCTGCTGCGCTATTAGCCGCGGTAGCGATTGCCAAAGGCGAAATTACGATTACCAACTTACCATCAGGTGATACAAATGGAGAGGCCATTCTGGAAGTGTTTTCTGAGATGGGCATGAAAATCTCAAGAAATGGGAACACTATAACAGCTATATCTGATGAATCTCTTCATGGAGTAAATATCGATGGTAACAAAACCATTGATAGTGTGCCGGTTATTGCTGCTGCTGCTTGCTTTGCCAATAGCCCCAGTCGTATTTATAACGTGGCAAATCTGCATACGAAAGAAAGTGACCGTATCAATGATTTGACACGAGAGTTGAACAAAGCTGGTTGTCATGTGATCCCATCTGAGGATTCAATCGAAATTTATCCTGTTAACCCTGATGGCATACGGGGGGGCGTGGAACTTGATGCACATTCTGACCATCGTCTCATTCAAGCTTTCGTAGCAGTTGGACTTGCTTCTAAGCATCCTATTGCAGTTTCTGGAGCAATTCATATAGCCAAAAGCTATCCGCAATTCTTTCATGATCTTAGTAAACTTGGCGCAAAGATAGAGCGTGTATGCTAAAAAAAGTCATCAGAGAAAGAGCCTATTTTTAATGCAGCGAATTTTTTTGACAGGTCTTTCAGGTTCTGGGAAATCTACCATTGGTAGGAAGGTATCAGAACTTTTACAATGGGAATTTATTGATACCGATGCACTTCTTTCGGAAAGATATGGTATGCCCGTTGGACAGATATTGATTGAATTTGGTGAGCCAAGCTTTCGTCAAATGGAATCTGAAGCGCTAGTCTTGGCAGCTGACAATGAACATGTCGTCATTGCTACTGGAGGAGGAGCTATTATAGCTGAAGCAAGCCGTAGTTTTATGCGGGAGAATGGTCTAACTGTCTATTTGGAGACCTCAGTGGAGATTGCCTGGCAACGGGTTCAAGAGCAAATTGATCAATCAGGAAAAGAAGCAGAACGCCCACTGGTAGTTGGTACGGATGGACAGCAACGTCTGCAGAGCCTATTTCAAAGACGTAAAAAGTGGTACGAAGAAGCGGCAGTATGTATTAATACCAATGACGATTCCCTTGAGATCATATCTAAACGAGTCATAGCTTTTGCCCTTTCAAGTGGTTATTTGAATGATACATCGCAGTCTCAAGAAACAGTTATTTTGCAGCTTGGAAAGGTTACATCCAAAGCTATCATCGAATGGGGTGGATTGTATCATCTGCCAGAATATTTGAAATCATCGGGATTTTCAAAACGTGTTTTTATAGTCACGGACTCAGACGTTGGTTGCTTTTATAGAAAGCCAATTTTGGGCTTATTACATAATGCGGGTTTTGTTCCGCATATTTTTACCCTTCCGGCTGGGGAAGTTAGTAAATCAATTTGGGTCTGGCAGGAGATTCTTAATTGGCTCGTAGAGCAGAAAACCGAACAACGTGAGCCAATCATAGCATTAGGTGGAGGTGTAATTGGTGATCTTGCGGGCTTTGTGGCGGCTACATATCATAGAGGTATTCCACTCATCCAGATTCCTACCTCACTACTTGCCCAGGTAGATTCAGCCATAGGTGGCAAAACTGGCATTAATCATCCTTTAGGCAAAAATCTTATCGGAGCCTTTTATCAGCCGGGACTTATTATTGTTGACCCTGCATTCCTTTTAACGCTTCCAGAACGAGTGTATCGTGAGGGCTGGGCAGAGATTGTCAAATACGGTATGATCCTTGATGCCGATCTCTTTGAGACGCTTGAAGGTCACATATCTTCGTTGCATGCTAGAGACGCTTCACTCCTAACGAAGATTATCACACGCTGCATTCAATTGAAAATGGATGTGGTTCAGCGTGACGAGCGTGATGGGGGATTGCGTAACATCTTGAATTATGGGCATACATTTGGTCACGCGTTAGAAGTATTGACAGATTATGGATCCTGGTTACATGGTGAGGCTGTTGCCGTTGGTATGGAGGTAGCAGCACAGATTGCGGTAGCTAGAGGTCTACTTACAAATGAGAATGCACTTCGCCAACGCGAGCTATTGCTTGAGCTTCATTTACCTCAGAGTTGTCCAGGTATCGATACCATATCTCTATTGGAGAAGATGCAGCGTGATAAAAAGGTGCGTGCCGGCCATATGAGATGGATCCTCCCAACGCAAATAGGGCAAGCTGAGATCTATGATGATATTTCTTTACCTTTGATTCAAGATGCAGTCGCAAAGATACGTAGTTAGCGATAGAGAGGTAATATGATCAAGATACTTGTACTTCATGGCCCTAATCTCAATATGCTAGGAACAAGAGAGCCTGAGATTTATGGTAAAACTACTCTCGAACAGATTAATGACAGATTACGAGGTTTTGCAGCTAACCTTGATAGCGAAGTAGAAACTTTTCAGTCGAACTCTGAGGGTGACCTTATCGATATTATTCAGAAAAAGGGTATGGCAATTGATGGGTTGATTGTAAACCTCGGAGCGTATACCCATTACAGTATTGCCTTGCGTGATGCCATATCAGGATTGGCAAAACCAACAGTTGAAGTTCATCTCTCCAATATCTATACGCGAGAAACGTTTCGACACACGTCTGTGACTGCTCCGGTATGCCGGGGTATGATTACGGGCCTGGGCTGGCGAGGATATCTTCTTGCGCTGGAAGCCCTGGTTGGCCTGCTTCGGGAGGGTGAGGAAATCTCGTGAAACAGGTTGGTCTTGTTGGAAATCCAGTATCTCATTCTCTCTCGCCCTTAATGCAACAGGCCGCATTTGACGCGTTTCATATTGAAGCCAATTATGTATTATGGGAAACGACACAAGATCAGTTGGCAGGAAAAATAGCTTCCCTTAGATCCTCGGGCATGTTGGGTGCAAATGTTACTATCCCATATAAAGAAGATGTCATGCAATTGGTTGATGAATGTGATCCGTTAGCTGCTCGCATCGGTGCTATCAATACCATTGTGAATCGTGATGGTCGCTTATACGGATACAATACTGATGCTCCTGGTTTCATCACGGCGTTGATAGAATTTGAAGCTTATCCTTTTGATTGCGCTGGGAAAAAAGTCGTGATTTTAGGTACAGGCGGAGCCGCTCGCGCTGCTGCTGTGGGACTTTTGGAAAAAGATGTTCGAGAAGTGGTGTTGCTTGGCCGCACTGAAGCCCATTTACAAAACATACTTCGTCATTTAAGCACATTTTCTGTTCAGATTCATAGAACTACCCATATTAAAGTAGCTTTGTTTGGTTATCCAGAAGTAAGGAAATTTCTATCTAATGCAGATCTAGTAGTTAATGCTACTCCTATAGGCTTAAAAATGGATGATTCGAAATTACTGATCGATGTAAATGCGTTGCCGATCAAGGCTTTAGTTATGGATATGGTATTTAATCCACCGTTGACTCCACTACTACTTGCTGCCAGGGCGCACGGATGCCACGTCTTAAACGGTTTATCAATGTTACTCTATCAGGGTGCTTTAGCATTTGAACTATGGACGGGTCGTCCCGCGCCAATTGAGGTTATGCAAAAGGCTCTAGGTCTTGCAAAGGAAAGCTAAAAGTATGTTCAGATTTCTTACATCTGGTGAGTCTCACGGACCGGGTCTTACGGCCATAATAGAAGGTTTACCTGCTGGTTTGAAGCTAGAGGCTGAGGAAATCAATTACCATTTACAACGCAGGCAAGGTGGTTATGGCCGCGGTGGAAGAATGAAGATTGAGAAAGATCAGGTAATTTTTCGCTCAGGTCTGCGTCACGGACTGACACTTGGTTC
>DATMNR010000158.1:0-3433 GCA_035568795.1 Ktedonobacteraceae bacterium | reverse complement strand
ACTTAAAACCAGGTTGGGGACGACCTCTAATTCCTCCAGATCGAAATCGGGCTGGTAAAATCGATTGAACAATACAAGTGCATCAGCACCTGCTTCTACAATACGCTTTGCCAGGTTCGGAAGCGCGGTGAAGTAAGGACTAAGCTTCACAGCAATAGGAAGCTTTATCTTTGCTCTCACATCCTTGACAAGCTTTACATAATCCTCTTCCAGCTCTGCTCCAGTTAAATCAGGGTCTGTCGGCAAATAATAGATATTCAGTTCTAACGCATCGGCACCTGCCTCCTCGATCCTATGAGCGTAATCTACCCATCCTCCAGACGAAATGCCATTCAGACTCCCAATCACTGGAATACTGACCACCTGCTTAATTTTATGTAAGTGTTCCAGGTATGGCTCGGGCCCTAGATTGTAATTACCCATATCAGGGAAGTAGCTCATGGCTTCGGCATATGAGTGTGTGCCACGCTCCAGGTAATTATCCAGTTCGTAACTATCGTGAGTAATCTGCTCTTCAAACAACGAATACATAACCAGTGCGGCGGCACCTGCCTCCTCTATTCGTCGAACAGTTTCTAATTTTTTGGAAAGTGGTGATGCTGATGCTACTAATGGATTTTTCAGGTGTAAACCTAAATAGGTTGTTGTTAAATCTGGCATTTCCATACTCCTTTTAGAATATCAAATAACGAGATGTAGGGGCATCTCTTGCGGGTGCCCACTCTCCAGCTCTTATTGTCAGTGAGACGTAGTTCCATCACCTTGAGTCGTTCGCGTAGCGCCATCATCTTTGAACTCTTCCTCCGAAGCCAGGTCTTGATAATGGTGCCAGCGGTCTCGTACATCATGTTGAGCTAACTTCATCAGAGACTCTGCGCGCGCCTCATTACTTTGCAACAGCATGCGGAAGCGTGTTTCATTGTAGGCAAATTTCTCCAGCGAAATTGTTGGTTCTTTTGAGTCGAGAGTGAGCGGATTTTTGCCTTCAGCATGTAGCTCTGGATTGTAGCGATAGAGCGGCCAATATCCCGATTGTACTGCCAGCTTTTGTTGTTCAAGTCCCCTACTCATTTCGATGCCATGCGCAATACAGTGGCTATAGGCGATGATCAATGAAGGGCCATCATATGCTTCGGCTTCCAGAAAAGCTCGTAATGTCTGCTGATCGTTGGCACCCATTGCTATATGGGCTACGTAAACATTGCCATAAGCCATAGCTAATAAACCCAGGTCTTTTTTCGGCGTGCTCTTGCCACGCGCGGCGAATTTAGCTACAGCCCCTCGTGGTGTAGACTTTGATGCCTGGCCTCCAGTATTGGAATATACTTCGGTATCAAGTACAAGTATATTCACATTGCGACCTGAGGACAGCACATGATCCAGACCTCCAAAACCAATATCATAAGCCCAACCGTCTCCACCTATAATCCAGACGCTCTTATGTACAAGTGCGTCTGCCACACTTATGAGATTCCTTACGCGAGTATTCGTGCTATCGGCATCCTGCAGGCGTTCTTTTAGCATCGCCACTCTATCTCTCTGCGCCCTTATTCCCGTCTCGCTGGATTGATCAGCATTCAGCAATTCTTGAACCATCTGCTCACCCACAATATCAGCACACTGTGCGAGCAACTCGCCGGCTAATTCTTGTTGTTTATCCAATGTCAGGCGCATGCCCAAACCAAACTCTGCATTATCTTCAAACAACGAATTGGACCAGGCTGGCCCTTTTCCCTCGCGGTTCACTGCCCAGGGGGTTGTAGGCAGGTTACCCCCATAGATTGATGAACAGCCAGTAGCATTGGCGACAATCATGCGATCACCAAACAATTGCGTCGCCAGCTTGATATAAGGTGTCTCGCCACACCCCGAACAGGCGCCCGAAAATTCGAATAAGGGCATCAACAACTGGGAATTCTTAATCGCTGCCAGATTCAAATCCGTCGCATCCACCTCTGAAAGTGAAAGGAAGAATTCCCAGTTTGTATTCTCTCGTTCGCGAATGGGTGGCTGATCTACCATGTTTATTGCTTTTCTCCCAACCTGTCGTTTATCTTTGACAGGGCATGCCTCTACACACAATCCACAACCAGTACAGTCTTCTGGTGATACTTGTAACGAATATTTCATATCAGGAAACTCTTTGTAGTGTGCATCAGTAGACAAGAATGTCTCTGGCGCTCCCTCGAGTTCACTCGCATCATAGACCTTCTGGCGAATGACGGCATGTGGGCATACCATCACGCACTTCCCACATTGAATGCATAAATTAAGGTCCCACTCAGGCATCTCCAATGCAATATTGCGTTTCTCCCAACGAGCTGTACCTGAAAGGTAGGTGCCATCGACTGGCAAAGCGCTTACCGGCAAAGTATCACCATCTCCAGCAATCATTGGCCCCAGAACATTGCGTACAAATTCCGGAGCTTCTACTGGAACAGGTGGCCTCATCGTCAACATAGGCAACGCTATAGGTGTACGTTGTTGAGTAGCTGTCTCTGTTCGTGTAGCTTCTATGTGCCCTGCCCTCACCTCTACGGGGACCTTCACCTCATAGAGATGTGCAAGTGTCTCATCTACTGCCTGGAAATTTCGCTGCACTACTGCTTCGCCTCGTTTACTATAAGACTTTCTGATGCTCTTCTTGATTTGTGCCATGGCCTCTTCTTTAGGAAGGATGCCACTGATTGCGAAGAAACAGGTCTGCATGACTGTATTGATGCGTCCTCCCATGCCAGTATCACTGGCTATCTTTTGTGCGTTAATCACATAAAAACGAAGTTCTTTGTCAAGAATCGCTTTCTGCACTTCTACAGGTAAATGTTCCCAGACTTCCTCTGGTCCATAGATGCTATCGAGCAGGAAAACTCCATGTTGCCTGGCGTACTTCAGAACATCGTTTCGCTCCAGAAATGTGAATTGATGACAGGCTACAAAATTAGCCTGGTTGTTTCCTATCAGGTAAGGAGCATGAATGGGCTGCGGCCCAAAGCGCAGGTGGGAGGTCGTGATTGATCCCGATTTCTTAGAGTCATAAACAAAGTAGCCCTGAGCGTAGTTTTCCGTCTCCTCCCCAATGATCTTGATTGAGTTTTTGTTGGCTCCTACCGTGCCATCAGAGCCTAATCCCCAGAATACGCATTGCACAGTGTCTTTACTCTCGATTGAAACCGAGCTATCATAATCCAGGCTGAGATGTGTAACATCGTCCTTGATACCAATAGTAAAATGGTTTTTCGGCTCTTCGGTGCTCATTTCATCGAAAATACCTTTTACCATCGCTGGTGTAAATTCTTTTGAGGCTAGTCCGTAGCGACCACCGATAATACGTGGGAATGCATGCCTGTCACTGTTATCCCAACCCTCTTTGACTGCGGTTGACACATCTAGATAAAGAGGTTCGCCAATGCTTCCCGGTTCTTTTGTACGATCC
>DATMNR010000157.1:0-6714 GCA_035568795.1 Ktedonobacteraceae bacterium | reverse complement strand
CTGGTTCATATACTTAGGAGATAGGGCATTATTTACGCCGAGTGTACCTGGTCCAACAGTTGGCCAGTTTTCTGAAGGAGTCATGTCGCCGGGATAGTTTCCTGGCGTTATTTTGGTTGTGAGCAATGAAGAAAGATAGATCTCTTCGCGGTCAGGAGAGGTTCTAAATGGAGGCTTATAATAGAAGGTGTTGATTACTGTGCGAGGTGAAAACTGTTCATTACCCCGATCTCCCTGAGCGATACGTTGTGTAAAATCAGGGTTAGCAGTTCCTCCTCCGCTGCCTGCATAGTCTTGCCAAGTTGGAGTTCCCACGGAATCCTTCGTACCCCCAAAGCCAAAGGGTGATCCCGGGGATTCGAGTGTGAGAGAGCGTACTTTACCTGGATAGTCTATGGCGTATTGCATGGCAATATTTCCACCTAATGACCAACCCAGCAGATGGAAGGTATTCAGATCTAGAGCCTTCACGAATGCATCGAGATCGTCTGAGAAATCACGCACTGCTCTCGTTCCATCAACTGGTAGGACTTCACTGTCACCGTATCCACGCATATCGGGTGCGTAGACAATGTAGTGACCAGTTGTAGCAAGTGCAAGCATGAAGTCTTGAAAGTAGTGAGAAGAGGAGCAATTGCCATGTACAAGTACTATGGGTATGCTTCCTGTGCCAGCCTCAAGATATGCGACCTCAAGGCGGTTAGTTTTCACTTTCTTTTGATTTATACCAGGTAGTAATTGAACTGTACTCACCGATTTGGTAAACCTCCTGTGCTTAAGTTTATTGATGTGGATATTGTATCATTACAAAAAGCCGAGCGCGAAAGCCCCTGTGATTGATCCCTTGGGTGAAGCGCCGTTCCTTTTGGGGAGGTGAGGGGAAAATACCAGGCCGCTTGACAGAGGGGAGCCTGGCCTGCTATGATTGGAATACATGTTCTACTTTCCAGAAAAGCGAGAGGCTGATGGGCACCAAAGCACGTGGGAAGCAAAAGTCCCTCAAAAAGAAGACGCCGACGTTTCTGCTCGAACTGCCCCTGGTCGTCGAGGCAGGGCAGGCCGCACGCCAGCGTGCGCACCTGGAAGCCGGGCGGCAGTTCTACAACGCCGTGCTCTCCGCGGGGCAGCGCCGCCTGCGCCAGATGCGAGCCGACCCCGCCTGGCGGGAGGCCCGTGCTATCCCCCGCACACACACCCAGGAGCGCAAAGCAGCCTTCGCGGCGCTGCGAGAGCGCTACGGCTTCTCCGGGTACGCCTTCCATGAACTGGCGAAAGCACTGCGGGTCTCGTGGTTGGCCGAGCACCTGGATGCCGTACTGGCCCAGACGCTCGCCACCCGCGCCTACCGCGCGCTCAATCGGGTGTGTGTGGGCCAGGCGCGTCGCGTGCGCTTCAAGAGTCGTGGCCGCGGGCTCTCCAGCATCGAGAATAAGCGCAACGACACCGGCCTGCGCTTTGTGCTGGAGACGTCAGAGGACAGACGACAGCTTGGCTAACTGCTGTGGCACGACGACCGACTGCCCGCGCTCATCGACCTGGACGACCCAGTGGTCAGCCACGCTTTGGCGCACCCGGTCGAGCACGCTCGGCTGGTGCGCCGCCCAGCCTCCAGCCCACGAGCACAGGGCGCCGACCGAGAGGGGGAGCGCTACGCCGTACAACTGGTGCTCTCCGGCGTGCCGTTGCAGAAGCCCAAACACGTGGCGGGCACTGACACGGTCGGCCTGGACCTGGGACCGTCCAGCATTGCCATTGTGCCGCAGCAAGGTGAGGCCCGGCTCGAGCCGCTGTGTGCGGAACTGCGCCCCGATGCGCGAGCTATCCGCCGGATGCAACGGCAGATGGAGCGGCAGCGGCGTGCCGCCAATCCGGAGCACTATGACGAGCGAGGTCGGCCCACCAAGCGTGGGAAAGGTGCCAAAGGCTGGAAGCAGAGCCATGGATACCAGGTCAGCAGGCGGCGCAAGGCGGCCCGCGAGCGCAGGCTGGCGGCCCACCGCAAGAGCCTGCATGGCCGACTGGCCCACCAGATCGCGGCCGTGGGCCACACCATCATCACCGAGAAGCTCTCCTATCAAGGCTGGCAGAAACGCTATGGCAAGAGCGTGGGACTTCGCGCCCCAGGGATGCTGATAGCACACCTCAAACGCACCGGGGCCGCGTACGGGCGGCACCCTGCACGAGGTCCCCACACGTTCCACGAAACTCTCCCAATGGTGTCATGGCTGCGACACGTTCATCCCCAAGCCGCTCTCCCAGCGTTGGCACCAGTGCCCGTGCGGCATCGGGCCGGTGCAGCGTGACCTGTACTCCGCGTTTCTAGCTGCCTATCTCGATCCAGCAGATCCCATTCCCTCGTGTGCGGAAGTCATGTTGTTCCCTGGGAAGGTGCGGAGGCGCGCCTGAAGGCAGCACACGAGCAAGTCATGCAACGCGCGAAAGAGGGGCAGGTGCTGCCCCGAAGCATGGGCATTCCCTGTGCCGGAGCGCGTCTGCCCAAAAGTCCGAGCGAAGCCACACAAGAGCTGCTGTTCCTCTCCAGGAGAGGGAAGGTAGAAGCGTGGAAGCGCCGCCCAGAACCCCCCGTGCTTCAGCCGGGGGAGTCTTCAGTTCCCCTATGACCCAGTGTAGTTTAGGGATAAGAAGAGCATGATTAAGCGTTTGACCAACAAACAAAAGACCCTGGCTGACGTCAAGGCCCTTGAGAAGGAAATTTACAGGTACATATATCACGTCTTTTTAGAGGTAGAAGTAAGGAGTTGGGTCGACTTCGTGTTGGCTTTTTGCTCGAGTTTTTTGTTGGCATCCTGTACTTTTTTGTTAGTATATGCACGAGCAATCAGGAATGCGATGCCAATACAGATTACGACGGGAACAAAGATTGCAATATCCAAAGGAAATTTCATGGCGACAAAAACGAGTTGGAATACGGGTACCAGAATAAGGAGAAATGCTGCCATCAAAGTTAAGACAAGAGTCCAGTGTGCTTGTATATGTTTTTGCATCGTTGTATAACGGTATTGTGCTTGCTCGCTGATCCTGGACTGCTGATCAAGCAAAATTTGGCGTTCGGCTGCAATTTTTTCGTGCTCGTTGGCCAACTCTTGTTCAAGCAGATCGGCTTTGTATTGTGCCTGGCGTATCAAAAAAAGCAACTCGGCAACATGTTGATCTTCCGTCTGCTTCATATGAAGCTCGACTGTCTTTGCCACATCGCGCAATAAAGGGGGAGTGTGTTCGGGAGTAAGAACAATTGTATTAGCAGCTTCCGAAACCATTTTTTGTGCTTCTTCCGAAACATTTTCATGGAAAGAGCGGTCGAGTTCCTGATAGCGTCTTTTCAATTCCTGGTTTGTTACTTCAAGCTGGTTATGCTCTTCAATGGCTTCACGCAGGTGTATTTCGTATTGTTCGATTTCATTTTGCTTGCTTCTATGTAGATTGTCTATTTCCTGTTCTAATTGTGTTTGCGTTTGTCTGTACTGATAGATAAGGTGTTGTTGTTCATCAATCTTCCAACGAAAACGTTTGTTTTCCTCGCGCAATTGAGCGATCTGGCGAGATGTGGTTTTAGCATTGGACATCTCACCATCTATTTTCGGAAGCATATCCGTGTGTCTTTGTCGCTTCTCGTTGATGATTTCTCGACGGTAAGCTACACGTGCTGAACGATCAATAGGGCCAGTTGATGTATTAAAGTCCGTATCATCAGGTGAAAACATAGTGGATAAGCTCCCTTGCAAGTGCTTTGATCAGCAAAAGCATAGTGTGCCTGTTATGCGATTCATGCAATTCAGTCAGAAAATAAGCTCTCTCTTGTACAATTATGCATGCATATGCGTAAATTTTCAAGTGTTGGCCATGTAGAGTCCTCATTCTGATGCTTGCAGAGCTGCGGACTGCTTTGAGAAAGGGGAACACTCTGCGCTCAGTCAGGGTACCGAGTCCACTCTTCACCTCTGATTTTTGAGTATGTGGTGTCGTGATATAATCCCCACAGTGCTCTTTTATGTGGCCATGCGACACATAACCTGGCACTTCTAATTAATATGTTGAATTGGGAGAAAAGGCCTTATGAATGTATTCAGGAATATTTTGGCCGGAAGCCGGTATCTTGTCATTATATCTGTTCTAGGAACTCTCGTAGGCTCAATCATTGTGCTGGTCTATGGAGCGGTTACGGTAGTAAGTGTATTGATCGAGATTTTTTTTAATCACATTGTCTTTACAACGGAAGAAGTTAAGATAGTGGCAGTCTCCAGTGTTGAATTGATCGACTTGTTCTTGTTAAGCACGATACTCTACATCGTTTCACTTGGACTCTATAGGCTCTTCATTGATCCAACGTTGCCTTTACCGGGCTGGCTGGAAATAGGCGATCTCAACGATCTTAAGGAGAGAATCCTTGGTGTGATCATTGTCTTGTTAGCAATCTCGTTTTTAGGATATGTAGTCGAATGGAAATTCGGTGATTATAGTATAGTGGCGCTAGGTCTTGCCATAGGACTTGTTCTTTTCGCGATTGGCTATTCGCTCACTGCAGGCGCTTTAAATAGCAAATCAACACAAAGTAACAAGAGTAAAGACGAGAACCCTGTAGTTGATAATCAGCAGTAATAATTCTGAATTCTGGTTATCCTTGATATAGGATGCTTGAGATGTCGTTCAATCGTTGAAACAAATGGAGATTTGGAAATGACTACTACCACACGCCAAGGCGCTCCCCAATTCCCGACTGTTTTGGGAAGTATACTGCCATCAACACACGAGGAAATGGATGCTGCCATTGAAGCACTACAAGCACACCGGGATGAATGGGTAGCTTTTAGTATTCATGATCGTATTGTACTGATTGATCGGCTGATAAGGGATTTTATCGCCATTGTCTCGCGGTGGGTTGATGCTTCGATTCGGGCTAAAGGGATTGCTGAAGATTCACTATGTGTGGGTGAAGAATGGGCCGCAGGCGCCTGGCCAGTGCTCAAAAATCTGCGTCAATTACGCCAGTCGCTGGTTGATATCGAAACAGAAGGACATCCTAAAATACCTGGACGTGTGACAACAAAACCAGATGGGCAGGTTGTAGCAGAGGTTTTTCCGCAAACGATTTATGATCGTCTCTTTTTTGAAAGAGTCAGAGCGGAGATCTGGATGGAACCTGGAGTAACAATTGATGATCTCTCTCAAACTCAGGCAATCGCTTATAATGATAAGGAGCCTAATGGAAGAGTAGCATTGGTACTTGGGGCTGGAAATGTAGCAAGTATAGGTCCTATGGATGTTTTGTATAAGTTGTTCGTTGAAGATCAGGTAGTGCTTTTTAAGGCCAATCCGGTAAATGCATATTTAGGACCGCTTATGGATGAAGCTTTCCGTGTTCTCATTGATCTTGGTTTCTTGCGTGTTGTATACGGCGGAGCTGCCGAAGGTTCTTATCTATGCAATCATGCAGGAGTTGACGAAATCCATATAACAGGTTCAGATAAAACTTTTGATGCAATCGTTTTCGGAACAGGACAAAAGGGTGCAAAGCGCAAAGCAGATAGAGCGCCTTTGCTGACCAAAAGAGTTACCGGCGAGTTGGGAAATGTCAGTCCCGTCATTGTAGTACCTGGTCCCTGGAAGGCAAATGATCTGGCTTATCAGGCTGAACACATCGATACAATGCTTACGAACAATGCAGGATTTAATTGCAATGCGACACGAGTTATTATTCAACACGAGAACTGGCCGCAGCGCAATCAACTATTGCAAGAAATGCGTAGAGTCCTTTCACTCATTCCTCCACGCACTGCCTATTATCCGGGAGCATTAGAGCGACACCAGATATTTATCAAAGAGCATCCTGAAGCCGAACAAATTGGTCTCTCTAACGAGCAGCAGCTTCCCTGGACTTTAATTGCAGATGTCGATCCTGGGAGCATCGATGATATTTGCTTTACTACTGAAGCTTTTTGTAGTCTGTTTACCGAGACTGCTCTCGAAGCGGAGAGTATACCTGAGTATATCGATAAAGCTGTCGCTTTTGCTAATCAGCGCATCTGGGGATCACTCAATGCGACAATCGTTGTACATCCTGCATCTTTGAAAGACCCGGGAATAGCAGCGGCTGTAGAGCTAGCAATTGCGAATTTGAAGTATGGCACAATAGGCATTAATATCTGGGCTGGAGCTGGCTTTACATTTGGTACAACAACATGGGGAGCATTTCCAGGACATGAATTACATAATATACAGTCAGGGATAGGTGTCGTGCACAATACATTGATGTTTTCCAGACCACAAAAAAGCGTATTGTGGGGACCATTCAGAAGTGTGCTCACTCCACCCTGGTTTGTAACGCAAGGCAAAATTGCACGCGGGTTGTTCCCCAAGTTGGTCGCTTTTGAGGCTGCGCCTACTCCATTAAGGGTTCCAGGTATCATGGCCGCTGCTTTAGGTGTCTAGCAATGTTACAAAAGTGTAGCTAAAAGAAAATGTCGACTGTGCTTAATGTTCAAGCACAGTCGCTATTACCATCTTAATGGCCTGGTTTTTTGGTCGGCGTAATTGACGGGGTACCCGTTGGTGTGACGGTCCCAACGCCTGTAGGTGTTGGCGATGGTACAGCCGTTTTCGTGGGCGTTGGTGATACCAGAATAGCTGTAAAGTAGGCTGCCGAAGGAATCTTACATGGTTGGACTTTAGGTTCGTTAGGTATCGTAAACGTTATTG
>DATMNR010000156.1:0-6811 GCA_035568795.1 Ktedonobacteraceae bacterium | reverse complement strand
AACAGGCAACAACCTGCCACTCTTCACATCATATATGAAACCACTGACTTCAATATTCTTGAGAAGCAGAGGCGAATTTTTAATCGTCGCAACATCATCACGCACCGACTGTTCCAGGTTTTTGAATGGTAGGAAATCGATATCCTCAGCGTCAGCATTCAATTCCTGCTTCAACTTCTTGCGCAAATCATCATTACTGAACGTCAGCATGCCACAATCGGTATGGTGAATAACCACAACTTCATTCGTGCCGAGTAATTGCTGCGAAATAGCTAATGAGCGAATTGCGTCATCGCTGGCTCGTCCACCCGCGTTACGAATAACATGGGCATCTCCCAATTCAAGACCAAGAAAACGTGCCGGGTGTAAACGAGCATCCATACACGTCAACACAGCCACATGCCTTGCGGGAGGCATCGGTAGATCTCCGCTATGAAAAGACGATGCATATGCTTCATTTGCCTTCTGAAATTCCTGAGCGACTGTCATAGAAATCTCCTTAAACTACTAATTTCACGAAACAGAAACGTGAGCCAGAACTTCGTCCACCTGGTCGAGAAGACGCTGGGTGTTAGCAAAACCATAATTTACAGCATGTGCGCGGCCTGCCGCATCCATTATTACCGTGCTAGGCAAAGTCAAAATTCTATAACGCTGCGTTAAGTCAGGCGAGTTGGGCGCATCAACTTCAGCCACGGACACTTTGCTTCCTCTAGCATCCAATACACGTTGAAGAGCAGGGATCTGCATCTCATGGCATTGACGACAATCATCGCTACTGAAAGCCAGGATATGCACAAGCGACAGGCCACTATAGGCATCCGTATCACCACTGCTTGATGTTATCGGAACAGCGGCAAGCGCGCGACGACGTTGCGCCTCGACAATACGGCGTCCTGTCCAGATTACCAGCAAGAGCAGGATACTGACGAAAACCAACACACCTACTCGAACCAGGAACACAGGCATACCTTCACACTCCCCTCCAATGGAAACTACCTTCGTAACGCACCTTTGGAAGAACACCTATGCTTCCAAGATGGTAGTACACAAAGCACCCCGCACAGAAACCAACAGTCAGGTTAATGCCTGCCAGGGCAAACACAATCAGATCGAGCGTCCAACCAAGTGCTGTTGCGCTCGTCAGGTAGAGTATCAAACTTGATGCAATCAGAAATGCGGCTCCCACACCCTGTGCAAAACGATGCGGCGCAGGATCATCCTCTACAACCCGCGGGCGCATCAGATGCATGGGTATAACTACATAGCGATAAACTAATCGAAAAGGACTTATTGAGGGGGCCAGAGCCGATAACAGCAAGATAATGGCAGCGATTACAACAATAATAGGCTGGTTCAACAGGAAGGCCAGAGCGCTGAGCAGCACAGTGCCAGCTTGCGAAAACTTGGCCAGATGCGTGTCTACACGCGGTACACTAGAGGGAACAGCAGAACTCGTCTCCATGAAGTAAATCTCCTCATGCATTAACAAAATGCAAACAATATGTCAGGAAGAACACATTACAAGCCAAAGTTCACATAGTTGATTTACTAACTCAACTAACTTCCTAAGTGTAGCTTATGAAAAGGAAGCATGTCAAGTGAACAGTATACTTCTTTAGAGGACATTGAGAACTCGATATCAAGGGGTGATAAAATGCAGTAGAAGTATCGGTAGTAATGTGTATATTACACCATTCAGAACCTGCACTTTGTACGAATGCATCGAATAGACGAGGAAGGACACCACCCACAATGACTGCCGAAAACAAATCTCAACCAGTTGATCTGAATGAAGAAACGCGTAACCTTTGGAATCAAAAAGCTTCATTCTGGGATGATAGAATGGGTGACAGCGGAAACGATTTTCAACGCCTTCTCGTTGGCCCCACAAGCGAGCGGTTGCTTAACCTGCAGCCTGGTGAAACGGTGATCGAGATCGCCTGTGGCAATGGAGTTTTCACTCGTCGCATGGCCCAACTTGGTGTCCACGTCATCGCTACTGACTTCAGCGAACAATTCCTTGAACGCGCCCGCGCCCGTCAGTCTGAATATGCTGACCACATTGAATACCGCCTCCTCGATGTCACCCGCGAAGACCAGATTGTCGCCTTCGGGAAGCACCGCTTCGATGCTGCCGTATGCAACATGGCTATTATGGACATGGCCGAGATCAACCCTTTGATGCGCGGCATTCAGCAGATCGTCAAACCTGGTGGACGCTTCGTCTTTTCCTTCAGCCATCCTTGTTTCAACAATACCGGTATGGCGCTCTGTGTCGAGGAAGTCACGCTCAATGGCGAATTGGTCACCACATACTCCGTCAAAATCACAAAATATCTGCACTCAAAACCTCAGAAAGGAATCGGTATGGTCGGAGAGCCTGTCTCTCACTACTACTTCGACCGACCTTTGCATACCATCTTCAACGCCTGCTTCAGCGCTGGCTTTGTTCTGGATGGGTTGGAAGAACCCGCCTTCAACCATCCTTACGACAGCTCGCAGTCCAGCCGCTTGCTAAGTTGGATCAACTATAACGAGATACCTCCTGTGCTGGTAGCTCGCCTGCGCGTTCCTGACTGAACATATTAGCAGGGTGCTATGATATACTTGAGAAAGCGCTCACACTGAGCCGCGCAGAAAACGACAGACGACTTTTGCAATCAAAAAAGAGGAGTGAAACCCGTATGCCGCTCAACCCACAAATCCAAAACCTGATGGACCAGATGGCAGCCCTCAATGCACCCCCTATCCACACTATGACGCCTGAGATGGTACGTATGGGGATAAAAATGCAGTTGGCGAATGACACTAACGAACCGGAATCTGTAGCCCAGGTTGTAAACAGGACGATTCCAGGACCCGCTGGTGAGATTCCCGTCAGAATCTATACCCCGACAGGCAACGGACCCTTCCCGGCGCTAGTCTTCTTTCACGGTGGCGGCTGGGTGATATGCGATCTGGACACACATGATAGCTCGTGCCGCAGCCTGTGCAATGGAGCCGGCTGCGTTGTGGTATCGGTGGATTACCGCCTCGCGCCCGAACACAAATTCCCGGCTGCGCCCGAAGATTGCTACGCTGCGACGCAGTGGGTGTCCGGACATGCGGCAGAGATAAACGCCAATCCTGGCAAGATTGCCATAGGCGGTGATAGCGCTGGTGGCAACCTGACGGCGGTGGTAGCACAGATGGTGCGTGACCAGGGTGGCCCCCGTCTGGCTTTCCAATTGCTGATCTACCCGGCGACGGATTTCACCTTCGATGGTCCATCCATCCACGAAAATGGTCAGGACTATTTCCTGACCAACGATGATATGAAGTGGTTCATGAACTACTATTTGAACACCGATGCCGACAAAAAGAACCCACTGGCGTCGCCGTTGCAGTCAGCCAACCTTCATGGACTGCCAACAGCCCTGGTGATTACAGCCGAGTATGACCCGCTACGCGACGAGGGCGAAGCCTACGGCAAGCGTCTCAAAGAGGCGGGTGTGCCCGTCACTATCTCCCGCTATAACGGCGTGATTCACGGGTTCTTCAGCATGGAGCCTCTTACTGATAAAGGTAAGCAAGCGAGAGAGGAATGCGCTCAGGCGCTGCGCGCCGTCTTTGCTAAGCAATAGCATCCGACTTGCTGAAAAATAACCAGGCAGACTGCTAATGTAGCCTGCCTGGTTATCGTATTAACCACACCCACAAGAACTCGTGGCTTCGTGAGAGAGGAAGAGAAACAGACATACGTGATATGCTAGAGGCAAAAAGGGGAGAAGCATGGAAGTATCCTCATTTACCGATATAGAAGCAGAATTCACAGAACGCGTACACCGTATGGTCTGGTGCAATGTCGCAACCATCGACACGCTCAATCGGCCTCGCTCACGCATACTTCACCCTCTATGGGAAGGAGCAACTGGCTGGATTACAACACGTCGTAATTTGCACAAAGCCAAACATCTCGCCCATAACCCTTATGTCTCAATAGCTTATATCGCCGATCTTGCAAAACCCGTCTACGTCGATTGCAAAACTGAATGGATCGATGATCTCAATCAAAAGCAACGCATCTGGCAACTATGCAGAGAGACACCACCACCTGTAGGATTTGATCCCACACCAATATACGAAAGTCCCGATCATCCTAATTTCGGTTTGTTAAAGCTAACCCCCTGGCGCATCGAACTCTACAACCCGCCACCAGACAAATCTCTGGTCTGGCATTCAAATGTATTGTAGGGACTGGGGCTGCGTGGATGCAGGGTGGGGCGCTTCTCCTTGCGACTTGCCTGAGCGCGTAGCGCTAGACACTTCCTTGCATCTCTGCTGACTGCTCAGCAGTAGACGCGACAGCGTCGTTGCAGAGATGCTCTCAAGCTTCGTCAGCGTCGTTGGCAAGGCGGGTAGGTGCCAGCGCTGTCCTGGTTCCCCTTACGATTAATCTTTGGGGCACTCACGCCATCCTTGCCCTCAGCGAAAATTGTCTAGGAGGCATTTGTCCCCAACAACTCCGCTCGCTTATTACGTAAAAATTGGGCAATCTGCGCAGGATCATCTTTTTGTAGCGCCATCTGTTTCAAATCGGCCAGCACAACACTCCACTGCTCTTTATGAGGCAAATAACGATTATCGCGGCTGACAAGATCCTCGAAGATGTAGCGTTCTAATTCGTGCCAGGCCGAGCGATCACGGCCATCAATTTCTCCACCGTCGGGCATGAAGTCTTGATCGTTCGTATTATTATCAATACGCGCAAACAATGGCTGGAAATGGGTGTGTACAATTTCCTCCATATATTTCTGATCTAATGAACCAGCATCGAAAGCCAACGTGCCCACCAGATGTATATGTACAACAGGAGATAACTTTTCCTTTTGATACTTTGGACCCTCGCGACGACAGTAATGTTCAAGATGTTCATATACTGCGTTTGGTTCATTCAGACCATCAACATGCAGTTCGTGACGTACGAATGGACGGCGCTTGCTGACAAGATGCGTTGCATGATGAAAACGAGCCTGCTTTTTTGGATCAATAATGCGTTCGGGATCGCTTGTATCAATCTCAACAAAGTAAAAGCCACGATCCTCCCATGCTGATTCTTCAGCTCCCCATGTCTCGGTCGAACCGGGGTTATACATCCACCCATCAAATTCGTAAGGCTTATGCACATGACCCAGGGCCAGGTAATCAACCCAATTGCGGAGCGGCTGAAACTGAGCCATTGTGGGAAGACCCTGAATACGCGGAACCACGCTGTCAACTCCCGTATGCATCAAAAGCACCCGGTACTCGATGCCTGCAGCATCCTCTTCGGCCCTTGCAGCCTCTAACGCCTGAGTTAACCCCTCCATGGTGCGTGTAGTCGCTGCCCCTTGCCAGGGTAAACCATAGACTCGCACCCGACCATTTAGCAAATCGACGTGTGAGCCTAGCATCGTTTCCTTATTCCAGTGTGAAAGCACAGGCGCTCCATCATGCATCGTTGGCGCTAGTAGCATCAAATATTCCTGGTGACATAGAAATTGCAGCCAGGAGACGCCCTCTCGATAATAACTACGATCGTGATTCCCCTCGATCGCTACGACCGGAATGCCTCTTTCCTTGAGCTTCTTTAACCCCTCTATTGCGTGAATAAGTGTGAGCGCATCGATAGCGCGTTTATTGAACAGATCTCCTGCTATGACCACAAAATCGACATCACGATTGGCCGCCTCATCCATGATATCCCAGAACGCGCGACTAAAATCATTGAAACGCTCGCGCACACCGTATTGTTCATAGCCAAGATGTGTATCGGCTAAGTGGATAAATGAAGCTTGCATAACTCTCTCCTGGCTGTTTATTGTGGTCCGGTCATCAAGGCGCGAATAGCTGCCGCTACCAATATCAACGCCGCGATGCTAAAGATCAAGATATCACGACGTTGGTTCTTGCCACCCGTAGCATATGTAATGGCTATAGGAATGGCCAGTACAACGATTGCCCCGTACACGTAATGCAGATAGTAAAGACCTGTTCCAGTACCTGGTTTTTGCCCCAGCAGCACTAAGGTAATACCAAGAACTGCCTGCAATGCCGCAATGACCGCTGTTGCAGTAAGTGAGATACGCCAGGGCCTGTTGATTGGCTTTTTCATGAAGAAGAGGATCAGTCCCCATACACCTGTTACGGCACCTGAGGCAAGTACTAATACCATATTGTAAAAGTGAAGATTGCTAATTACGTCTACCATTGTGTTCTCCGAGGTCACCTGGCGATAATAGTGTTTAACAACATAGTCTGTCCCTCCGTAGGTGCCGATTTATTGCGCACACCGCCGATTTATCGGCCCTCGGTGACTGTTCCTGTATTCTGATAATTTTGAAACTCCATTTTCAAGGTTGTTCTTTCATAATGCAAGAATAACGGAAGATTTCTCGTAGCCCTACTATAGCGTGAATGCCCTCTAAAGACAAGTAATATGAACTTTTTGTGAGCTATTGAGGTTGGCCCTCCGTCGATTCCGTCGAACCCTCTCCACTCCCTTCCAATTCCTTTGCCAGCGATTGAGCCACTACACGCAAGCGGCGTATCTCCGCCACTGTTCCATAGACTTTCTCAAAGAGGGGTCTGTTCGCTTCAATACCAGCGTGAATGAGCCAGGCCGCTGCATCGCTTCGCGTCGAGCGAATGCCAGCCTCGATCAATGCATCGACAGCATCCAGGTCGCGACCATCAATACGACATGTCACAACATTACTCTTGGATGAGGATTGCTCAGGTACCTTACCGCCACTTGCTAGAGCAATTGCCTGGAAAGTCTGAGCACGCA
>DATMNR010000155.1:0-4390 GCA_035568795.1 Ktedonobacteraceae bacterium | reverse complement strand
AAGGCATCACATGCCAGGTGATAGCCTCCCAATCCCTTAATGGCAAGGATCGCTCCAGCAGCGAGCTGCCGCGCTGCTGCAAAAATCGGGTCTTCATTTGTCAGCCGTGGGGGCTGATTTTGCAGATCATCAGAGTAATCCGCCTCGCGTATGGGCCGATTTTTCGCGCCCATCGTCGTCTTATCTCGATCATAAGGCACATCCTGGATAATCGTAAAGCGAGGTCCACAGTTAGTACAATTGATAAATGGATAATGGAAGCGCCTGCCTTCAGGATCGAAAAGTTCATTCCGGCAGTCGTCGCATGTAGCAGTATCAGGCGAGATGAGCGCATTGCGCTCGGCGCCAGCCTGGCTTTGTGCAATGACGAAGGCAGAATCGTAACACGGTGATACCTCCTCGGTAATGAGAGAATCTATTCGGGCCAGGGGAGGAGCATTCTCCTGCAAGGCTTGTTGGAAACCATTGAGTGATTCGGAAGTGCCTTCCACCTCGATAGTCACGCCTCCACTGTCATTCAGCACAAATCCCACAAGTCCCCATTGCAGTGCCTGTCCATAGACGAATGGTCGAAAGCCTACGCCCTGAACGATTCCCTGAATGACAATGCGTCTTCTCTCAATAGTCGAGCCTGTTACGGGTGGCATACACTGCGCCTTTCAAGTATGTAACTTGAGAATATCTCATATGTATACTGTGAGTCCCTCTTACGTTGTACCATGTATAAAAGCGATTAGCCACTCACACCACGCATCCAGTCCCTCGCCTGTGCGGCAACTCACTTCGAAAATACGCAGGTTCGGGTTGATCGCTAGCGCCTGCCTCCTGACCTTTTCTAGAGAGTAGTCTACATAAGGAAGCAGGTCAATTTTGTTCACGACCATTACCTGTGAAATCGCAAACATTTGTGGATATTTTGCTGGCTTATCGTCACCCTCGGTAGTACTCGCTACAACAATACGAATATCTTCTCCAAGGTCCCAGGCAGCAGGGCATACCAGATTACCGATGTTTTCGATAAAAAGTAGCCTCATCCCTGTCAAATTCATTTCTTCGAGTGCATCTTGGACCATGTGTGCTTCCAGGTGGCACGCTCCTCGTGTATTGATCTGAACAGCCTCCGCACCCGCTGCTTCGATCCGCTCAGCATCGTTGCCGGTTTCGATATCCCCCTCAATCACACCGATTTCAAGTTGCCCATGAAGCCGTTCAATAGTTCGCTCTAGCAATGTTGTCTTGCCAGCGCCCGGTGAACTCATCACATTGATAGTACGTATACCGTGTGTCGCCAGTAGTTGCTGGACGTCCTGGGCAGTAGTATCGTTGGCTGCCAGGATATTCTGAGCAATGGTTATTTTAGGCATTACTGCCGCTCCTCACGTTACGAACTCCATCTCAAGCAACTGGAGTTCAGTGCCAGAAACAATCTCGTTTGACCACTCTTTGCATTTAGGACACTGTGCAACAAAGTTTGTGATGCTAAACTCGCGGGCACAGTGACGGCAATAGGCGCAATGTGGCATTGGATCAATCAACAACTGCGCTCCCGCTAAGGTAGGATCAAGGCTGGCCAGCATCTCGAAGCAGAAGGTCAAAGAATCAGTGACGACTCCACTGGCTTCCCCAATCTTAAGTCGCACGCCTTTTACATGCGCTGCATTGCACTCGGACGCCTTTGCCTCAATAGCTTCAACGATACTTTGGGCAATAGCGAGTTCATGCATGACCATCCTCATTCCTTGAATATGTCATATTCGTCGCATTACATTGACCGTAAGCGCATGTAGCGCCGAATATCAGGGAGCATAAATAGAAAGGCGACCAATCCAAGAACAATCAGTACGAGGACTATGATAAGCAATACAATCCATCCAGTCATAGTCTCGTTCCGTTCTCTGCAATATGTGCAGTCTACCTCTGGGTATGCATCTTCATAATCTACGTTACAATTCCCAGACCAAGAACAATTAACGCAAGAATCGCGATACGCCGTGCATTTATAGCGTCGGGTTTCTTTCTACGACGAAGGCCGTTCAGAAGTTCAAACGATTCCTTCTTTTTGATAGACATCTTCGTCATGCTTAATGGGCTATGTGAGAAGCGTCTCACTGTTACATGTTCCGAATTCTCATATAGCGTTGAATGTCAGGAAGAAGCTGGCGGTAAATTAACACACCTACACCAGCAACACCTAATAAAAGAATCCATTTGAACATAGTTTTACTCCTTTCTATGCATTATCTTGTTCATTTGAATCCAGGTACCTGCAAAGGTACTACTACAGCTCCATAGCTAATAACTCATCGACAAGCGAGTCTATCATCTTGATAGCCTCATCTAAAGAGGCTCGCACTGGCTCACTCAGTTCCATTTGGATTTCTGGGTTTTCTTCACTCTCGTTGTATAGTGCAGGTTCACAACCAACAAGCACCGTATGAATTGGTCGAGCGCCAAGGGTTCTTGCAAAAGCAAGAACCTTCACCGGGTCCATGCTATGGGCTTCCATTGCTGCTCTACCAGCTTCAACTCCCTTTATGGGGTCCATAGCTGATAAATCTGGTTCAATCAAGTAGAGCGTCCCAGGTGATCCACCTCGCGACACTGCATCGACTAATACGAGTGCGTCATAATCATCAAGCAGTGTGTATGCCAGGTCTATTCCGCGAATACCGAAATCTACAACATGCACACCATCCGGGTATCGTTTGGTTTTGCGGCTCCTCAACCTTTGGGCTACTTCAACTCCAAAACTATCGTCTCCCAGGAAAATGTTGCCGACGCATGCTATTAGTATACGCCTTACAAGAATTTTTTGTGGTAAGATGTGTTCCGATGCTGATCTATGGTTCGCTGTCTCTTCTGTGGATTCCTCCTTGGTTATCTCCTCCAAAGGATCTACTTCTTCGGGAAAGAAGAAGAAACGATGGCCTGGCAGCACTCGCTCGTCCCACTGCTCCCTACCAGGGTCAACATCCAGCGTCACAACGAGATAGATGCGATTCTCGAAATCTTGCTGGAGTACCTCAACTCTAGCAGTCTTCCCATCCAGCATCATATCCATAGCATCGGTCAAAGTTCCTTGTCGCCCCCGTCCCGGTCGCAAAAGCACGCTATCCCCTGCTTTCACCATCCTACCAGCAATAACCACGGATTCTGGCGGAGCATAATCTTCACCCGGAAAACCTCTATTCGCGCTATTCATGCTCGCTCCCTTCATCGACTGGTCTCAGACTGCGGATGACTCCATGCATCTTCATAAATTGTTCAGGCGAAAGGGCTTCCGTTCGTTCCAGTATCTCACGTGCGCGCTCGTCCCCCTGTCGCATCTCTTCTTTCTCTTCATCCGTCAATGTCATGATACGCAGGGTGAGAATTTCATCAATCTCGGTGCCATCGAAGAGAGAACCGGGGCTTTCTGGAGCGATCTGCGGATAATCATAGAGAATGATAGGCGATGAGAGCATCGTATCATATTCACCCTCGTTCCCTACCAATACAGGCCAGGTATGAAGATTATGGCATTCCTGAGCAATAGGCTTCAACACTTCTGGAGGATCCAACAGCGAGATGAAGGTTCCCTGATGTACTTGTAAGATGGTGTGGGTGGAGACGAACGAGTGCGGCATCACAGCATTGCTCGTCAATGCGCCAGTCCCAGGTGTCCTGTTTTCAATGTGAACACTGATCCTGTAAAGGTCTGTACCAACGGATTCGGCATCAATTATGACGGCTCCAGTAAGTGGTTGCTGCTCCCGAATTATTTTGGCTCCCGAATCATCGGTCGACTCTTCTGACCAGCGCTCACCAGAAAATTCGATCTCCACGAGTTGAGGTTGATCGAGCAAGGAACTCAAAGGAAGGTTCAAAGCACTCACTTCGCGTTCTGTCCCTTCTTCCCAAGGTTCACTTGCTAGACGGCTCGCCAGGCTCCACTCGTTAGCATTCATTGCTTCGAGCTGCGTTTCTGTTTGAACGCTCGCAGTTACAGATTGCACTGTCCTATGCAAGAGCAAATGCAGGAATCTCATATTGATGTCGATTGAAGTATCTGCTGAACCTGTTACCAGGCACTCTGTCTGCATCGTCCAGGGTTCTATACTGCCGTTTGCTACACTATATTCTCGCGGATAAACTATACCGATCGTCCACCTCTGGCGATTTTTAATGGCAGAGCGCCGGTACGGATAGAGGAGATAGCCCTCGTAGAGCACTGCGTTGGCGATTTCCTTAATTTCTTCCATCTTCATGTTTGCACTACCTCATCACTTGCCTGTAAAAGATGTACAACTACCTCTTCCCAGGTGGGCAGGCTATGTGTAGCTTTGTACTGATACAGTTGGTCAAATACATCTTTGTGCAGGCGAATCCAGGCACTGTTAGGAAAATAGAT
>DATMNR010000154.1:0-3962 GCA_035568795.1 Ktedonobacteraceae bacterium | reverse complement strand
ATTTGCGATAGGCCTCCATGTTCTTTTGCGTATTTTTCGCATACCAGGACGCTATAAAACCATTCATGCCCAGGCCCTTATAGCCTTTTGAAACGGTGGTAGCCATGTTGCATGCTCCTTCATGAATAATGCGGGCGTTTTTCTTAATCTAACAACGTTAGTCAAAATCTAACGTTGTTAGATTAACATATTTCGTGCTATACTGTCAATAGGCAATGCCTGAGATTCACTCATAATTTTATTTGCGGGCCTGCGGCCCGTAGGATGGGAATGAAGCGAGGGGCACCCTCGCACTCCCGGCAGAGGGCATTGCCCTCTGCACTCCCAGTTAAGAGTGAATGTCTAAGTAACACCCATGTGAATTGTGGAAAGAGGTATACTTGCTGGCGGATAATTGCCTGCGAGAAAGAACACGCTGATGAAAATTAGACCGTTTAAAGTTTCCGATACAAAACCCCACGAACCTGCACTCGATCAAAGTCAGATTGTCCAGACAGCGCTTGTCCTTTTGGATGAGGTTGGTTTCGATGGCCTTACAATGCGCAACCTGGCGAAAAAACTTGGTGTTCAGGCGGCCTCCTTATACTGGCATGTACGCAACAAACAAGATTTGCTGAGTCTCCTGGCCGAAGAAATCTGCGCGCCAATGCGTGAGCCTGACCGGACGCTGCCCTGGCAGAATCAGTTGGAAGCAATGGCCATAGAATATCGACGGGTTCTCTTAGCGCACCGCGATGCCGCACAGGTTCTAGCCAGTAGTGGGGGACCTTCGGGACCTAAGCGGTTGCGGTTGACCGAAATAGGGTTGAGAACATTACTCGATGCAGGGTTCAGTCAAAAGGATGCAGCTTTTGCAGGGATGCTGATGAATGACTTCGTTATCATGAGTGTGTTAGAGGAAACGCGGTATGCGAATTTAGAAGCGGAAAGTGCTTCTGAAGACTCATCCCACGACGTTCAATATTGGGTTGAATCACTGCCACAGAACGAATATCCCAGTTTAGTCACTCTCGCAAACTATCTGACACATTTTGATGGAGATGAACGCTTTCGCTTTGGTATTGAACTTCTGCGAAACGGGTTGGAAAGTCTTCTGGCAAGAAGGAAAGCCTGAAAGCACATCGAGAGTAGCGCAGTGAATCTACGCTACTCCTATTGTTCCTCAACTTCACGGCTTGCTGGCGGTTTGTGTAACAGCACCAGCGGCCGCTTCTCTCTCTCCTACGCCTACTACATCTTGTGTTGTCAGGATGCCATTCTCGTTGCCGCCACCTGAGCCAGAAAAAAGTAGAGACAGAGAGCTTTCGTTTATGAACAAATCAATGACGTTCTGGAAGTTTTCTAAATGGTAATAGAGATTAACCTGGCCATTAACCATACTATCTTGAGGCAGTGCCGATCCATCTGGCATAAAGATAAGCTGACCAATAGGATTGTTGGCATTCCAAAGCCAAATACGCGGAGGAAATGTGTTTGCTGAATACATGACTTCGAACTTGTCGATTTGCGTGAGTGCCATGAGATTTTCTCTTTCTTTCTTAAACAACCTTCTTCCATGAGATCTGGAGTAATCCTGGTTGTGTAAATTGCTGCAAGTATTGTATCTCTATCTTGCAATCACCTTGATTATAAACCTAACACCGTCTTCTAAGCGTCCCTGTAACGTATTTTGGCCGTTTTTTCCTATGCCTTTCCTGATCTAGATGCGCAAGTTCAGAAGTGGCGCGAATCCCTGATTACCTATATAATGCAGACAATTAAATTGTTTTCATGATCGGCTTGTGCCGCATCACACGTTAAGAATGTATGCGAGGGATAATCCTTTCACAAGATACACGCTGAGGCTGAGATGACGCGAGGCGACTTTACACGGTGGTTGTACCGCGGGGGGCGACCAAATTGGATAGCAAGGGCGATGAATAGAATGGGAGCTGCTATTGCCTCTATGGGTGTCACATCCAACATTATGGTGACCTTAGAAACGACCGGAAGAACGTCCGGTCGGACGATCACTCAGCCAATGGTGGTTGCCGTCGTCGATATGCAGAGGTACCTGGTGTCGATGCTTGGAGAGAATGTGAACTGGGTTAAGAATGTACGTGCTGCTGGTGGAAAAGCAGCGTTCCGCAGTGGTAGCCGTGAGGAGTTCCTACTCGAAGAGGTACCGATTGATCAACGCACACCAATTTTGAAAGCGTACCTGAGGCGAGCTCCTGGAGCACGCCCCCATATACCTGTAGACAAGGATGCTTCATTAGCAGATTTCGAAAAGGTGGTCGCGGACTTTCCGGTCTTTCGTGTAGTTTCTTTGAAGAAAGGCTAGAATAGAGGAGCAACTATTATGACAGAACAACAGCTTTCGCTTTCCATCTTCTACAAAGGCTGGGACGTTTATCAGCAGCGTCTTGTAGAGTCTATAGCGCCACTCACATCAGAGCAGCTCGCTATGTATAGCTCGCCGCAAAACTGGTCTGTTGGCATGCTGGTCTCTCATATCGTCGCTACCCGCGTCTGGTGGTTCCACACGCGGATGGGTGAGGGCAGTGCCGATCTTGCTCCACTCGCATCATGGGACGAAAATGAGGAGCCAATACGCCCGGCGACAGAACTAGTTGCAGGGCTGGAGACAACCTGGCAAATGATCCAGGATGCGCTTGCTCGCTGGACTCCTGCCGATCTTGAGCAGATCTTCCCACCGTATGGAGAAGGGAGTTTCGCACGTTCGCGCCAGTATATTATCTGGCACGTGCTCGAACACGACATTCATCACGGCGGCGAACTCTCTTCTATTCTCGGCGCACACGGCCTGGCAGCAGTCGATTTGGGGTAGGAGCGAGCGCTCTTACTTCGGATTTCCCACGCTTATTCCTATGCTGAGGACCTCTTGCACGAGATCTGCCAGGAGTTTTCCACCCTGGCTGTTCAAGTGAATGCCGTCCCGATGAATACTCCAGCCGTTGAGCTGTCCAATTTCATCATGACTCTTGTGCAATACAAGCTGCTGGAACACATCGCGATAGAATGACTGCACATTACATTACACTACCTGCGGGCAAAACCTTCATAGAGTACCTGTATGGTATAACGCGTCACACGCTCTGTGCCTTCCGGTCCATCAGCATAGGGGCGCATTTGATTTTCGATGATGAGCATGGCCAACCCATGCAAAACCGACCACAGAACGCCAGCCAACGCGGTTGGATCGCCATCCACAATCTTTCCGCGTTCCTGGCCGCTCCTGATCACTTCTGCATACAGCCGATACACTGACTTTGAGGCCGTGTGCAGGCTCTCAAAGGTTTCACGCTCAATAGTGATGCCGCTGAACATCTCACGCATCAGCCAGGGATTTTCTTGCGCAAAACGCACGTAGGCGAGCGCGACTCCTAACAACTGCTCAACTGGCTCATCTGACACTTCGCGCAAAGATGAACGTATCCGTTCAGCCAGCAAGTGAAACCCTTCCTCGTTTATGGCTGCAACCAATGCCTGCTTGTCGGCGAAGTGACGATAGGGGGCAGCATGACTCACACCAGCACGACGCGCGACTTTGCGCAAATCTAGCTCTTGTGCTCCTCCTTCCGCGAGAATTTCCAGCCCGGCCTGAATCAGCGCGTTTCGTAGGTCTCCATGATGATATGGCTTCGGTTTCTGACGTTCAACGTGACTCTCCATCCCCATCCTTCCCCGGGATATGCTCAACAGTACGAAGTTTACATTGCAAACAATGTTGACAATAGAAACATATCCTGTTATAATGTTTACAACGTCATCTTACAGCAAGGTACAGCAGGTTGCAAGAGGAGAAGGCATTTCAGACCTGAAACGACGAAATAGCTTGCCAATGTTCAAAGCATTTCAAATCATTGAAAGGAAAACACATGTCAGAAGTAAGAAAGATCGCGCTTATTACAGGGGCGAACAAGGGTATCGGCTTTGAGATCGCGCGCCAGTTGGGTGCG
>DATMNR010000153.1:0-2838 GCA_035568795.1 Ktedonobacteraceae bacterium | reverse complement strand
TATTGATTGTGGTTACAGCTGTGCTGGTAATCATGGGCGCACGACTGTACCCTCGTGTAGCATACTAATTCATAGCTTGCACAATCGACACATAATTCATGCAGGAAGTGACGAATCAGCTCCCTTTGTGTCATCCTTCGCTGACGCTCAGGATGAGAATCTGGTGCTCTCCATTCTTAACAACTTGACTTTTCCCATCATTTCTTCTATCATATGATTATACAATTATCTAATTGTATAATCATATGATTAGGTGAGAATCAGCTATGGAAGATAAGCAGGAAACACTTGAGAGCAAAACCGCTCTTTCGTCGGAAGAAATGAAATCACTCGTTGTGATAGGTCGCGCGTTAGCTGACCCCACGCGTATACGCATCTTAGGCCTTTTGGCTGAACGACCGATGTATGGACAGGAATTGGCGAACGTGCTAGATGTAAAGCCACCAACCGTGTCACACCACATCGTACCATTAGTGAATGCGGGACTTGTGCATGTGAGGCGAGAAAACAACTACCACTATTACGAACTCGATAGTGACGGTTTAGAGCATCTTGCTGAGAGCACACAGCACATTGCTCGATCACTCTTTGCTGCTAGCCCATTGCCACCTAAAAGCGATGAGAAAGCTCGCGTGGTAGCTATCTTTATAAAAGACGGGCGGCTGGTGAGTATTCCAGCCCAGTATGAGAAACGACGTTACGTGATGGAAGAATTGGCATGCTCTTTTGAATGGGGTCGTCTATATGATGAAAAAGAGGTCAACGCTGTTCTAAAGACCTTTCATGATGACGTCGCAAGCTTGCGCCGCGGGTTCATCGATCAACGGATTATGATGCGGGAAAGTGGTCGATACTGGCTTGTTCGTCCAAATGATTAGAGGAAAATTGCAAGAAGCACGCGATGTACGGTCTGGAATGTTCAGCCACATATCGCGTGCTTCTTGCTTTTAAAACACAGGCAGATAACGCTCCAGTTCCCAGGCATGCACCTGCTTGCGATACTCCATCCATTCGATACTTTTGGCCTCGATAAATCCTTCATATATTGAGTCACCGAGTGTCTCGCGTATGAGGTTATCTTCACGTAAACCCTCTAATGCTTCACCCAGTGTTGCCGGGAGTAACCTTGTGCGATGGCGCTGGCTCTCTCCATCGTCACGTAGAAAAAGACTTTCATCCATCGCTGGAGGTAATGGCAGTTTACGCTGAATGCCATCAAGTCCTGACCTCAACATAACCGCCAGAGCCAGGTAGGGATTGCTGCTCGGGTCAGGGCAACGCAGTTCGATGCGTGCGGAATGTTGCCTGTCAATCCCGGGTCGAGGAACGCGGATCAGCGCTTCGCGGTTCACACGTCCCCATTTGATATATACAGGCGCTTCAAAGCCTGGCACCAGCCGTTTATACGAGTTGACTAACGGAGCAAGGATCGCGCACATAGCATGCGCGTGAGCCAGTTGTCCGGCAATGAAGTAACGACCAGTATCAGATAGACCGTATTCTCCATTTTCATCGACAAAGACATTTTGCCCGGTTGCTTTGCTGATCAACTGCTGGTGGGTATGCATCCCCGAGCCATTCACTCCAAAGAAAGGTTTAGGTAAAAATGTAGCATACAAGTCATGCTGGGCAGCAATTCCCTTGAGCACATATTTTGCCGTCATCAATCCATCAGCTATCTTCAAGGCATCAGCCGTTTCAAAATCAAGTTCATGCTGGCCTGCGGCAACTTCGTGATGACTGGCTTCAATCCTGATGCCCATTTGTTGAAGCGCTTGAACCATCTGGCGGCGAACAGTCGCAGCAAGGTCTGTTGAGAGATCAAAGTAACCACCCCGATCATGCGGGAGAGGCATAGGTGTCTTATCTTCGAGATGCAAAAGAAAGAACTCTAGTTCGGGAGCAACCAGAAAATTGAAATCCATGGAATTCGCGAGATCCAGTGCTTGTGTGAGTGTCGCGCGAGGATCGCCATCAAAACGTTCACCATTGGGTGTATAAACGTCACAGATGATGCGAGCCACAGCGCCGGCTTCAAGAAATCTGTCATCCGATTCAAATTGTGATGAAGGGATTATTTCATGTGGACGTATTCTACCAGGTAGAATGGTAAATGTATCAAGATCGGGAAAGAGATACATATCACTTTCAGCGACACGTGCAAATCCTTCTATTGCTGATCCATCAAACCATTTCCCATACATGAGGCAATCTGGAAGTTGTTCGACAGGGATAGTTACACATTTTGCCATGCCGACCACATCAGTAAACTCGAGGTTGACAAAGCCCACACCTTCAGCTTCCACGGCAGCTAATATAAATTCGCGTTTAGCCTGTTCCTTTTCCTCTGCCATGATCACATCTCCTGCTTCATAATTATCAATAGGATTAATGTATTCAGTAAAAAGTAACTACTCAGCAGGGGTTCCAAGGGGAACAGTCCCCTTGGCGGGGTGCGGGGTGTCCCCGCTTTTCTTCCCCACCCCACCGCGGATGCGGTGCAAAAGAACGATAACTTGAGTAGCGACATTAAATTTGCATTTTACATTCTCAATTTAGGTAAGGAACATTATAACAGATTCAGCACATTTCTGTTCAAGCGGTTTACATTCGCTTAATGATGGTACCTTACAATAGATTTTAAAAAGATACGAGGAGAACAGACAGAGATATCTATGGACGAACTTCTACCAAAAGTTACTGAGATAGCTGAAGACGAGCAACTCTACTTCTGGGCATTTGGAGACCTGCATTATCGAGCACGTTTACAATGGCATGCATTGCATTCACAACGTATGGCTATTATGTTTCAAGATTTGCGTTCGCTTTGGCTGAACG
>DATMNR010000152.1:0-5239 GCA_035568795.1 Ktedonobacteraceae bacterium | reverse complement strand
ATGCCCTGTGGGGGTGACGGTGGCAAGGTGGATGGGGTAGGGACGCTTGCGTCCAATACATCTTACGTCAGGGATTGTTCCCTACACATGACAGAACGACCATTCATGTGAGCATGCGAACTTGTTCTTCTTTGACTCGTACACGTGCTGATATGCGATAGAATGGCGCTTGCACCACGCATGAATCGTAGGGACAGGGGTGTGGATGCTGGGTGGTGGGGGCGCTGTCCTGGTGCCTGACGTGAGATGTATTGGCGCTTGCGTCACCCATGAAGAGCGGTGGGGCAAACGTTCATCAGCTCATCAGGCAACCATAAACGAATCTTCCTTTCACTGTCATTCTGAGCGATAGCGAAGAATGACAAGTGAGTGATCAGGATGACAATACTTCGCGAGCTTCGTCCTTACTGTTGTTATACGTGATACTATTATAAAGGCTATCTCGAATTTCTTTGCGCAGAAAATATCGCTCATTTTGAGCGCTATGTGAGCGATATTTTTTATATTTAGTACTGTATACGAGTTTTAATTGAATGAAACACACTACATCTACGAATATCCAACAACACAGCCGGGAGCACACTCAATCAGATACGCAACCATACATCCTCGCACTTGATATCGGCACCTCCTCGGTACGCGCATTGCTCTTCGATTCCAGCGGCACCGCTGTCCCGCATGTGCTCGCCCAGCATACTTATGCGCTCACGATCTCAAACGAAGGTGAAGTCTCGGTTGATGCCGATATGCTCGTGGACCTCGTTGCACAAAGCATTGACGAGGTTCTTGCAGCAGCAGGGCCATTGTCTTCGCACATTAAAGCTGTGGCAACTGACACGTTCTGGCATACCCTCATGGCAGTAGATGCCTCTGGGCGTCCGCTGATGCCCTTACTCACCTGGGAAGACACTCGCCCTGGCAGCGCTGCTGCCGAACTTCGTGCACAACTCGACGAGGAAGCAATTCATTTACGTACCGGCGCCAGAATCCACGCCAGCTACTGGCCAGCGAAACTACGTTGGCTTTCAAAGGAACAGCCAGAACTATTCAAACAAACTACGCAATGGCTCTCTTTTGGTGAGTACCTGCATCGCCAATTTTTAGGACGTTCGGTTTGTAGTCTCTCGATGGCCTCAGGCACCGGCATGCTTGTTACACGTACACATACGTGGGATACTGAATTGAAAGAGGTACTTGGAATACGTGATACACAATTGCCTCTGTTGGGTGATCTACCCGATAGCATAAGTGGACTGAAGCCGCAATTCGCAGTGCGATGGCCGGTGTTGCAAGATATTCCCTGGTTTCCGGCCATAGGTGATGGGGCTGCGGCCAATGTCGGCTCAGGCTGTGGAACTGAAGAAAACTGGGCGATCACCATCGGCACTTCAAGTGCTATTCGCGTGATAGTTCCACCTGATATAGTTCCATCCAAAGGACTCTGGCTCTATCTACTCGATCGGAAGCATGGCGTGTTGGGAGGCGCATTGAGTGAAGGAGGAAATGCTTTTGCATGGCTTGCATCTACTTTACAACTTCCCCCACTTGCTGAGGCAGAGCCGTTGGTGGCTGCTATGCCACCCGATGGACATGGCTTGACAATACTCCCAATGTTATCAGGTGAGCGTAGCCCCGGTTGGCATAGCGAGGCATGTATGACTATCACCGGTATCAACTCGCATACTTCGCCCATTACGCTCTTAAGGGCTATGGCTGAGTCTGTGGCATATCAACTGGCCGAAGTTTATGACCAGCTCAATATTGTACTGGAACAACAAGAAATCGCTCCCACACTGATTGGCAGCGGGGGAGCGATGCTCAATTCCAGAACTCTTCAAGGTATTGTTGCCGATACGCTGAATGCACCTCTCTATCCCTTGCTCGAACGCGAAGCATCAGCTCGTGGCGTCGCGCTCCTGGCGCTTGAAGCGTTAGGCATCATTCACGACATATCCCATGTCCCTGTAGAACTCGAAGCGCCAGTTCTACCAGATGAGGCACGCCATGCAATCTATGAAAATGCAGCCAGGAGACAACAACGGTTGTACAATGTTTTGCTAGAACGACGTCCTGGGTAATGCTATCTGCGTTCGTCCAGCTATCTTCACTGCCAATTGTTTGAAATCTTGAAAGGCATTTTGGGTAGCTTGCAAATGAGAGCCTATAGCTCCATCGGCTGGTTTAAGGTGGAACATAGGCTTGTCTTCCATTTAAACTTCCCTTCCGCCATTCTTTCTTAGATATCTCTCCTTAGTTTTTCCTCGGCTAGTTTTTCCTCGGCTTCTTCTTTCTCCCTTGATACTAACTTATCAAAATCGTCTGCAATTTCCTGAGCAAGGGATGATAACCCACGCGTGAATTCGCGCCCAGCCGTAAAGAAATGTTCCCTGGATTCTTCTGGCAATACATACACAGGTGCCATCGCAACGTGTACCCCTGCGCGAAATAGGGTGCGGAAGAATTGCTCAGAAGCGTGCCTGACTTCATCCCGTTCAGATTTATAGTCAGGAATACCAGATGCTTGAGATGTTTGCGCCTGCTCTTCCTGTGCTTGCTCACCTTGCACAGTCCCATCTTGCTTTTGCTTTGTATCTGCCATAAGTTTACCTCCCTAAATGTTCAAAATACGTACTATAGATTTGTGCTACTGTTAGTATATACGTTTAACCCGACGATTGTAGTATATACGATTACCATAGTTAATGCTATATCATAATTACCAATTTGACTCTGAAATATAATATACTTATGAAACTCAGCTAAGTTTGTTCGCGGCTGGTAATCCTGGTATAGTGAAGTTGAGTAAGCTCGGTTGCACTGGAGAAAATAGTGAATGTTGTAATGACCCCTTCTATTGACGAAACAACGTTTCGTGCTGACGTTGATTATATCGAGAATCTTTGGCAGCGGACCCCCATTGGCCAGCTTGATATGCCGTTGATTGATATTGGGGAGGGTGTACCTTTAGTCTTCGTACCTATTCTCGAACACCTTGAATTCGTCTATGCTCGACAGATCCGTGAGTTTAGTCAATCCAAGCGTGTCATTCTCTACCGGCGTAGGGAAACTCGCACGCGACCTGTTGGGTTGGCTGAACGTGCTGAAGAACTACGCGGCGTTCTCGACAGCCTTGAGCTGGAGTGTGTTGATCTTATCGCTCATGGTGATGCAGCCATGGTGCTCTTAGAGTTCGCCATCCGTTATCCACAACGCTGCCGCTCATTGATTATCATTGCTCAGGGCGCCGATTATCAGATTGCTCCCCATCCTCTGATCTGGCTTCTACACGAAATCTTCGTGCGCCTGCCAGTAGAGCATTTCCTTCCCGCCTGGTTCTTGAGACGTATTGTGATCAACTACATTGTCGCGCATCAAACTATACCCGATACAGATGTAATGTGTAGCATTAATCGTAGCTTGATCGAAGAACAGTTTCGTAAGATCGAACTCTGGCCATTTGTCTATAAGTTTTCGGTGCTACCCATTATTCACTATTTCGATATACGTGAGCGAGTAGATCAACTAACTATGCCCATTCTGCTGATAAATAGAGAAGACGATGTGCTCGCGCCAGAGTCTAAAACTCGCTGGTTCGCTGAACATTTACCCAACATTGCGGGCTATCACGTCATTTCAGGTGGTGAGCGTTTCTTTATGTACTCACAAGCACCTATTGTGAACCAGTTCATTGAGAATTTTCTTAACGTATCTTACAATCGTAAATAGCTCAATATTGTCTTACTATTTAAGTGATGGCGAGTTTGTTGTACTAGAAACTGTACTTGTTAACTTTCTTAATGCTGCGGCCACACCAGCAACTTCAGTTACGCGAAATACCGCCATAATGTAGCGATCAGGTCGAACGAGCAGGCACAATTCACGATTGTCACTCAGAAAGGTACCTATCTGCTTTTCACTATCTATAATAAGAGTGACTTCTTGTTGTGCATCAAGCTGGCTATCAGCCTGCCCTCCTTTAACAGTTGCATTTGGTGCTTCTCCGGGTTGTATGCATACAAACTTGACGTTGAGCTGTTGCCATATTATGTCTTGCAAAGACACAAAAGCTTCTTCATGTTTATCGTACAGTCGCAGCAACGAAAAACTGTCCCCTAACACCTCATCAAGTAGGATTCGAACTCCCTCTCGTGTTTTCATATATGGTTGCGGCAACATATGTCCTATAAGTTTTCGGCATTGGCTGTCTTTATTGAAAAGAAGAAAGCCTCGTTTGTATCGTGGCTGCGGCTTGAAGCGTGCTTCACTTAGAAATTCGCGAATAGGACGAACAGTATTGATAGCGCGAAATAAGAGGTCGCGTAAGAATGCTATCGACTTGTTTGTAGGCATGATGATTCTGCCTAGCAAAGATGAATAAAAGATCATCTGGCTTGTATGCGGAAAACGCTCCACATGATACGTCTGCAGAAGAGTTGAAGGGAACTGTTCACGAATGACCATCTGTATCTTCCAACACAGGTTGTGGACATCACGCAAGCCGCTATTCATGCCCTGCCCCCCAAAAGGGGGCATGAGATGGGCTGCATCTCCAAGTAGGAAGACACGTCCCTGCGATAGCGTTTTAGCAATAGCGGCATGAAATGTGTAGATAGCGCGTCGTTCAACCTGTGCTTTTTGGGTTAAACCGTTTCTTTGGGATGCTCTGGTCTGTTGAATGAGTTGTTGTATGACCTCAACTGGCAATAAATCCTTTACGTCTTCTCCTGGCAAGAGCATAAATTCCCATCGTCTTCTACTGTTGGGAGCGGGTACCGTTACCGCCGGGCGCGTTGGATTACAGAAGAAAGTAACAGTGACCAGCTTATCCTCGTCCTGTGCAGTATCTACGACCAGCCATTTTTGGGCATAACGATGATTACGTTTTGTATTACTTCTAACAGTTGGAAGTAAAAGTCTTTGAAGGTTCACCTCCTGCAAGGGTATATCAAGGGTATGACGGATGGTACTCTTGCCACCATCACATGCTAGCAGGTAGAGGCATTCTATGTCGTAGAATAAACCGTCAGCAGAACGTGCAGAGATATGTACTGCATGCTCATATTGTTCAAAGGTCTCAACGGTATGTTCAAAATGAACCTCGACGCATGCAAAGCGTTCCAGTCCGTGCAGAAGGGTTGCTTCAAATGTAGGCTGGTGAAACGTCGATATAAGGGGATAGCCGTTTCTGTTACTAGTGGGTGCAATCTTTGAAAGATAGTACTGCCCGGATACATAATGG
>DATMNR010000151.1:0-4880 GCA_035568795.1 Ktedonobacteraceae bacterium | reverse complement strand
TCGATTTGTACGCCCAATATCGCCAACCAGATCGGCATGGCGAGAGCGTACATATTCTAACGCTTCCAGTCCATTCAAGTGTTGGGGGCCTGGTGCCAGGTAGAGACGTTTGACAGCGAAAGGATCATTAGGATTTGCGCGCGTATCATCTGGATAGGTATCATCGACAATAGGATGCGTGACATCGATATCAACGCCACCTAGCGTATCAATAACGCTAGCAAAGCCACTCAGGCCCACCCAGGCGTAGCGATCAATCGTAATGCCGTAATCTTGCTCTACAGTCTGTCGAGCCGCCCGAACGCCATCGTCAAAGCTATTGTGTGGGGCAGCGCCAAATAAAAAGGCCTGGTCAATTTTATGCATTCCCCCGTTCAAGGACATATATACCCACGAATCACGGGGTATAGAGATCATATACACACTGCTATTATCGGGATCAACGTGTACAACCATCATAACCTGTGTAAGCAAAGCAGGAAAGCTATATTTATTATCGTTGTCACTGCCAAGGAGCAGAATATTCCATGGTCGTCCCGTAATCGCGCTATAGTCTGGAGGTGGTTCGTTGTTGCCGCGACTAACAGGGTGGAAAAATTTCACCAGAGGAGCCTGGATAGTGCTTTCGAAGTATGAATAGCCATAGGCGAGAGCTCCGCCCACGAGTAAAGCGAAGAGCAGGAAGATATAAATGAACGTGCGCATCCTTCTTGAGTAGCGACTTGCTGTTCGTTTGCTGGGCGGTAATTTACCAGGGGGAATCTCCGATAATCGCTGCTTTTGCATCAATTTAATGCCCGTTTGAAGTAATTTACACGTAACCAGAACTTATAATACTACGTAACAGAGATATCTTCAAGTGTATAGTGATTAATGACAGGGCTATATTAAAGTTGGCTTCTTCCCCCGCTGTTGATCTGCGGGACTTTTCAATGTGCTAAAGGTGTATGTATATTGGTGATGCGAAAATTATCGTAGAATACAGGGCGAAAGAGAAAGGAGTTGAAAGATGCCGCAAACCGATCCTCCAAACCTCCAACCGGAGATCTCGCTTGCTGTTTCTGAAGAACAGAACAAACAGATTATGCAAGCTTTTGGGAAGCTCGTTGAGAGAATCGATCCCTGGCTATTGGAATTTGGAAGCTGGATCTTTGGGGGCATGATTGCTTTCACCCTACTTGTTATAGCATCCCTCTTTACAATAGGGCCTGTTGATCGCGCCATCACGATTTCTACTGCTGCTTTTGCTCTTGCTCTACCTCTGAATTTGACCGGTCTCTTCTTGCTGAGGCTCGTTAAGGATCTGAAGCAAGTCAGATTCGAGGAAGAGTTGGAACAGGCCTTCAAGGATGTCGACTCCTCTGTTAGAGAGCAGTTCGCTTCTCCCAAAACGCTAACGTCATTACAGAAGAGAAGAACACGCTTCATCCTGGGCTATTCCCTTGGGATACTAGCGGTGAGCATCTTACTAACCTTGACAGGTATGATTGCAGTATTGTGGCACATGGCATGGTGGATCGGAATCACCTTCTTCGTTATGGTCTTAATCTGTCCGTTCATTGTCATTGTAGCCCTCTTCACCTCACAGCCTCCTGAATCACCAGAGGAGAAGAAACGAAAGAAACTTTACAGGGAAGAGTTGACCAGGCAGGCAAAAGAACGAAAGAGGCGATCTAAGGAAGAGTTGACCAGGCAGGCAAAAGAACAACACCAGAAAAATGGAGGATGAATGAAATGAATCTTGAACAAATTCAGCAAGCTCTCCAAAGTGAGAGACTGGATGGCTGGCTCTTTTATGACTTTCGCAAATCAAACCCAATTGCGTATGAGATCTTATCAATTCCTCTCGACAGTTTCTTTTCACGCCGCTGGTTTTACTTTGTTCCCACGTCTGGTACTCCAACCGCCCTTGTCAGCGCTGTTGAATCGCATGTATTGAACTCACTGCCTGGAGAACAGCGTATATTTCGCACATGGCAGGAGATGAGATCTCAACTGGAAGCTCTTTTGCCTGCTGGTAGGCGTATTGCGATGGAATACTCTCCCATGAACGCCATTCCTTATATGTCACGAGTAGATGGGGGCACGCTGGAACTGATACGCTCTTATAATGTGGAAGTCGTCAGCTCCGCAAATATGGCACAGCGTTTTATCGCACAGCTTAGCGAAGCACAAATGGAAAGTCATCGTGAGGCTGGACGGCGTCTCATCGCAGCGAAAGATGCACTTTTCGCGGCATTAGGTGATGATCTACGAGTAGATGTCACACTTAACGAATATAGCGTGGTACAGCGTTTTACAACCCTGATACAAGGCGCGGGATTGGCTCTTCATGATCCTCCTCACGTAGCCGTCAATACGAACGCGAGTAATCCGCATTATGAACCAACAAGCCAGAAGCACAGTCCTATCCGACGAGGAGATTTAATTTTGTTTGACTTCTGGGCGCATCTTCCCGAAGAAGACGCTATCATGGCTGATTATACCTGGATGGCCTTTGCAGGAACACGAGATGAAATTCCAGTAGCTCAACGTGAAGTGTTCGAGATCGTACGGAGAGCGCGTGACACTGGAATAGCCTTCATACGCTCACAACTATCAGCTAAACAATATGTTGAGGGAAGCGACGTCGATGATGCTACACGTGCAGTGATTGCAGATGCAGGGTATGCAGATTACTTTGTGCATCGCACAGGCCATAGCATTGGACGTGCAGTGCATGGCAATGGCGCCAATCTTGATAACTATGAGACCCAGGACAATCGAATATTGCTGCCTTCCACATGCTGTTCAATGGAGCCTGGAATTTACCTGCCAGAGTTTGGTATTCGTAGCGAAGTCGATCTACTTGTGCATGAACGTGATGTCGAAGTAACCGGCACGCCGCTTCAGGAAGAGATTGTGGCATTGATATAACGATCTTCTACAACCCTTATCTTGTTATGCTCGTATATGATGTTGAAATATACATTGTTGATTAGGCGCTTATCAATTGCGCCTTGCAGACGGGAGGAGCTTAATATGGGCGATGAATGGGAAAAGAATCCCGCATCAGAGCAACCCTATCCAGACGATCTAGATAAACGTATCGAAGAAATTCGGCGTAAGGTAATAGAAGGCACCAGTGAAGCGCAAACGCGCATCAAGCGCGTCGTAGATAAAGCCGGTGATTACTGGCAGCAAACGAATACCCCACTTGAACCCCGCCGCGCTTCGAGTGTGGAAGAAGAGCGCATTCGCCATCTTGCTAATTTGTGGAGCCTTGGAAACTGGCAACTTGCGCGCGACCTAGGCACGTACATGGATGTTGTCTCCTGGAGCGAAGACGAGGTATGGGAAGTCACTATCCAGACTCGTTGGGAGACTCGCAATATGGAAATCATATCTGAACCCTATGCTGGGCGACCATCGGGAAAACCGCAGCCGCTACTACCTGTGTGGGATTATGAACTGCCTCCAGTCACAGGCTTGCGAGCGCCTGAAAGCCGCGTTCGTGTTGAAGGACTGGATGAGGAGCTTTCATGTATCGCATGTAATAGTACAGGACGCCTGCTTTGCGCTACATGTACTGGCCGCGGCTGGGTAATCTGCCCGGATTGTAAAGGGCGCACCAAGATTCGCTGCACCACCTGTCGTGGTCGAGGCTATATCGCAGACTGGTCAGACACGAAGAAAAAGCCCTACTTCCAGAGGCAGGCTGAAGAATTAACTAATGCTGTCAATACAAAAGTCTCAGATGTCTTCGAAGGCATTCGTGAAAAAGGCATGCCGATACCTAATCCTATCGATGTCGATCCTGCCTCGAAAGGACGCACGGTTCCATGTCCGGACTGCGTAAATGGCGAAGTGGAATGTACCTGTGGGACAGGCAAGCGCGTCTGTACGAACTGCAAGGGAGCGAAAACTGAGTTATGCGTGCATTGTGGAGGAACAGGCAAAGTAGTGCGCCATTACGAGATCGTGCGTCGCTTTGATCTTCGAGAACAAAGGCAAATAGTTGGTTCCAACGTCATTCCAGAACAACGCCTTACAAAAGCCACTGGAGACCTGGTCTATAATGCCGAGATAAATGAACCTCTCTACGCTGACGCACCACCCGAGGGAGTCCCTACTGAAATCTGGCACCTGGCTGTAGAATTATCTAACAAGGCCAGCGAAGAGCAGAAAGACCCGGGAACCCGCCCGAACAGTGTTCAAGGTACGCAAACACGAGCAGGCTTGCAGGTGATGGAATTGGTACGTATTCCTTACACCAACATAGCGTATCGTTATGGAGATCAAGACTATACATTCTATACCTACGATGTACAAGGAGAAGAGAAGTTTTTCGCTGATCGCTATCCAGCACGTTGGGATCGCATCGACCGCCTGGTTCGCTTTATTACCGCCGACCTGATGACACCTGCTCAAGGAGCTTCTCAACCTGGTACAAATGGCGACCAGGTACGAGGGTACCGCGTGCCAATTGAGCCGTATTCGATTACAGAAGAAAGCGATCTTGAATAAAACAGAGTAAAATGCATGGTATAATTTGCTCAGCGCCCGCGACGGTACATAAGTAGAGGATAGAGACAACATGTTCACCCTCAATGACATACTGCAAGGCAATGAGGACAGGGTATACTTGCATAGCTCAGAGATTCTTGATCCATACCAGGTCTTCCCATCCGCGCAGCATGACAGTCGCCAGATCGGACGGGGAGACCTTTTTATTGCCATCAAGGGTGCTCAAGCTGATGGACACCGTTACATCACTGAAGCAGCGAAGTCGGGAGCGAAGGCTGCACTTTGCAATCAACCATCAAACGAAGTTCCACCCGATTTCCTGCAAATAATCGTGCCAGATGTTATCCAGGCGTTACATCATACTGCACGTGCGC
>DATMNR010000150.1:0-2833 GCA_035568795.1 Ktedonobacteraceae bacterium | reverse complement strand
ATTGGGATAAGAGCTGCATTTTGGAAGTTTAAGGAAAACCAAAGTACACTGAGGGTTAGCTGTTCGTTAAATGAGAGACGGTGTGGGCGATCTTGCAAATCCATCATAGAGTATAACCAAAATCAAATTTAAACTCATCTTAGATAGTCTATATACGCAACATGAGTTTGCGTAGTTTCATTATACAATATCAGGCAAATGTAACTTGCTTTACCAATGCATCCACGTTTTCTCCGTAGCATATCCTATCTGCACGTAAATAGTGTAAGAAGTTCTCAAGTGCATTGCCTAACGCGTCGAGGAGATCACCATTGGGCATGATATCAGGCTCCCACCACCAGCGTGAGATTGTCCAGGTGCCTTTCTCTAATCGTGAATCCACTCGCGCTACAAAACGATCACCGTAGAAGACTGGTAGAATGTAGTATCCCCATTTACGCTGTTCCGCGGGTTTGTATACTTCCCAGATATAGTCAAAATCAAAAATCTGTAGGAGAGATTTACGATCCCACAACAAGCTGTCGAGAGGTCCCATGAAGATCACGCGCGGGCTTGAGAGCGGTTCATCGAGTAACTTGAGCGCGCTTGTTTGCGCGTAATATGGTCCTGCCAGTTCGTCTATTTTTAATTGGGTCAGTAAACCTGCCTCTACAAGTTGTGCCAATGCCAGTTTGCGTTTTGGCGCTTCATTACATGCACTCCAGATGGCAGCTTCTGCCGTAGGACGCAAGATGCCTGCTGCCTTGTACCTGCGCATTATGATCCAGCGGTAGTAGGCAGCCTCATCTACCAGTGGAGATAAAGTGAAATGTTGTTCGGGAATTACTCGAGATGGTCTATCATAATAATGTCGCCCACCTTTGCGATGGTGCGTCACCAATTCACCACAGGCCCATAATGAACGCAGGATGCGCTTCGTGCGAGTCGAGCCAGACCATGATCCAGGTTCACCGATACGTTCGCGATCTTCGAACTCGAGTGATGAGAGCGGCCCTTGCTCATCGATGGTTGCCAATATCTTAGCTGCGCCTTCTGGATCGGCCTCTAGAATTTCTCGATCATGATAGGGGCGAAACTTCTCGCGCACAAGAGCACGCATTGGCCAATCGCTTGCAGGGACAAGACAGGCTTGCTTATCCCACGCGTCGTAGATTATGCGGTCAGTATATGCTGCTGTTTGCCAATCATCGACCTGGTATCCAGGAATACGCGCTTGAAAAACAAGATCGGCATTGCGTCCTACAGGATTCAGTGGATCATATTGCACGGTTCCTAAACGATCAATTACACCTGGCAAATCTGTTGGCTTAAAATGATATTGTGCGAGAAAGCGGCGAGCTTCTTCTCGTGATAGTTGTAGTACCATGCACTAATTTCCTGTTTACATAGGATTGGTTGAAGGTAACCATTCCTGGATTTGTTCAATATGCTCCCGATAATGTTCATATGTATCGCCAGCAATTGCTTGCCAAAGCGGTTCCCCTTTCGACCAGGCAAATCTGTGAGGACTCATCAGATCCTCTTCAGGCATCGCCTGTACGATGTCCATAATGTGCTGGTGAGTGGTACGGAAGTCTGTCAGTACTTCATCAAGAGGAAGAGCTTTGTTCTCATCATAAAATTGTGCATTGAGCGCGTCCATCTCTTCTACATTATTTGGGCCTGAAATAGCGGGTTCCTCATTTCGCATGGCCGCGTCTAACCACCTGAGGAGTCGATGTTGCCATGACGCTATATGAGCGAGTATGTCTTTGATTGACCAGCCTGGAATGACTCCTTCAGTAAAATATTGCGTCTTATCCAGAGATGTCAGTATTTCTTCGAGTGCGGCATAACTTGTGCCCATCTCTTTGAGTATACTTTTTTTGTCCAACTGTTCTGTCATGTGGCATGTAACCTCACTTGTTGGTTTGATAGTGAAAATGTGGCTGAAGACCACATTTTAGCTTGAGTTTAACACATAATGCGGTTATTTATAGTCCTGATATGCAGAAACTATCTAGAAGTATCGCTGCAACGGCAACACGTAACAGGTTTTTATGTTTTTCTTAGTGATAGGCGTATCTTGCCAACACTTCCGACCATCATACCTGAAAGAATGAGACCGCAGCCAATCCATGCAGGAAGACTGAGTTTATCACCTGCCAGCGCAAAACCAAAGAGTGCAGCCCACATTGGCTCAAGCGCATAAATCAACCCTGCCCGTGTGCCACTGACTCATTGTTGAACCCAAATCATTGCTGAAAGGGTAAACGCGACATCTACAACACCCATAAACAGAACAGATTCCCATACCGCCAGAGATGGCATCACGAATGGTTCTCGCGCAATTGGCATAACGATCAAACTGAGCAGCGAGGTCACAGTTAATTGCACAATTGCCAGATTAATGGCGTCGACGTTTGGAGCGAACCTGCTGACATTTACAATATGCAAGGCAAAAGCAATAGCTGCACCCAGAATGAGTAACTCGCCCAGGCCAAATACGAGATTGAACTTGTCGTTGAAAGAGAGCAGAAAAAGGCCTGTGAGCGAAAGCACGAACCCTACAATAGCGCCTTGAGTGGGCTTTTGTCTTAAGAGCAGGAAAGCGAACAACGGGACAAGCGGTATCGAAAGGCCGGTAATGAATCCGGCTTTGCTGACGGTTGTGTATTGTAGTCCGATTGTTTGAAGCGCATACCCTATAAACAGAATCAGGCCTAGAATCAAGCCGCTCAATAGCTCTTTGCGGGTAATATGTCGGAGTCGCTTATGAAAAATTATGGCTAATGTCAAGCTGCCTACACCATAACTGAGGGTGAGGTAGGTAAAAGGACCGCTTAACCTGACC
>DATMNR010000149.1:0-5341 GCA_035568795.1 Ktedonobacteraceae bacterium | reverse complement strand
TCTCCAGTAAGAATATCGGGTATTACCGGTACAAGAAAGGCTTTGACTGAATTGATCTCAGGGGGCTTTGGCACTGTAACGATTGGCAGCAAATAAGGATTCGTGTTTGTCGTTGGCGTCATATATCCTTCTTCCTGCCTTTTGAACTGTTGCTCATTGTAAGTTGCCTGGGCGTATTGGTTCTTTGAATGAGAGGCATGTTGGGATCTCATTGGCCTGGTTCTGGTAGCATTTCTTGTTTTGCTTACAGCCAGCACGGGAGTAGGAACTTTCTGCAGGTCTAGCCAATCTGTAAATTTGAAATCTTCGTCAAAGATGCGTGCTGCAATGGGAGCCAGGTTCACACGATGATCTATAGCTCGTTTGAATGCAAGCATATCTACATGTTCGCCCAGCGAAAACATTCCCAGTGGCACGCCATCTTTCAGGAGGACTTTTCGATACGTTTGAGCTTTTGGGCCAACTACAATTTCCTGGTATCCCTGTCCATCTTGTGACAATCTGGTCGATCCAACGGCAGCGAAATCGAATGTGTACAAAGACATAGAATGAATAGGTTGTGCATATGCCTCATTGCCAGTGCAAGGATGAGCAAAACGATTTGTATCGAGTACATCAAGCATACTATAAGCCGCGGCTCGCCCTTGTTGTAAGGCTGGATACCAATGCCCGATCACATCTGTTTGACCGCTTGCTGTGTTTGTTATTTCTGCAACATCTCCTGCTGCGTAAATATCGGGGGCAGTGGTTCTCATTGACCCATCGACTTTTACGCCTCGCCCAAATTCAATACCACTACCTTGCAGATAATCGAGTTCAGATTTGATGCCAATGGCAACTACAACCATGTCGCAGGGGATAAACGTTCCCTTTGTAGTCATAACCCCTGTCACATGTCCACTTCTGCCAATAATTTCTGAGATATCTTCCTCAATGTGTATGTCTATGCCATCTCGCCACTCTTGCTGGAGTACGAGATCAGATGCTGTCTTATCTAGAACTTCTGGCCACAATGTGCTATGACGTAGGAGATGGATGACCTGATAGCCTTTCTGAGAAAAAACCTCAACACTTTCCACTGCCAGTGGGCCACTGCCAATAACAACGACACGCCGTACATACCCAAGATAATTGAGTACTTTCTTGTAATCGTCAACAGTGCGTAAAGTTGTTACACCTACCATGTTTGCTCCAGGACAGAAAAGCTGCCTTGCGCGGGCTCCTGTAGCAAGCAACAGGCGATGGTAACCAATCTGTTCTCCGTTCTGCAAATGGATCGTATGTTGATCAACCTCGATATCTATTACCCGTCCACTGACGAAATGTACCAGTTGATCCTCGTAAAAACTGTCTGGTCGCATCCAGAGTTTATCTTCCGATACTCTCCCGGCCAGGAAATCCTTAAGCAGAGGTCGATTATAGAGCGGTAAAGTAGTATCAGCAACGATCGCTATGTCTGCTGAATCATCCTCGGCTCTCAACGTTTCAACGGCAGTTATTCCTGCGATACCATTGCCAACAACGACATATGAGAATTGCTTTATCATGATCTCTCCCTACGCGTTTCACGATGTTTCTCCTTGCATTAGTGTATCAGTGTAGCAGAACTTTTCATGAACAATGCTTAAAAATGGAATTTGGGGTACTGATTACCCATCCCATTAATATGTTGTTAACCAGAAATGGGTAATCTTGCGCATATCTGCATACCTGTTTCCCAGGTAATCTGTCCATAGTGGAAGCGAAGGAGAAAATTCCAGGTGAACTACCCATAAACTCCACCTGGCCCTGAATGAAATGCGCGTTTTGCTCCTGGCTTTAATTCACAAAAGCTGTGCTCGTAGTGTTTATGCATAAGAAATGAAAGGAAATGTAATCAATGTACGTGATGATCACCAGAAACCACACGCAACAAGCAGGATCAACCTTATAGGCTAAGAGCGAGGGAACCGTTTTCAAAAGTTGAGATGGCGCACCTTGCTCTTATGATAGTAATTCAGTCAAAGGAGCTACTTATGAAAAGAATGAGTATTCCCAGGCGTTTTGCCTTCAGTGGTTTGCTCTTACTTGCAATCATGATCGTTGCTACAGTATTCGCAAGCACGATTGGCGCAAGCTCAAGTGCCAGTGCAGGAAGGCAGATTCGTAATCTCAGTTTTCAGTCCAAAACATTGCAACAAATGATTCAGGCTCATCAACTGGCCTCGACGGTGCAAGTGCTCTCCTCGCAGCCGCCGAGTGTCATCATTCAGTTCCCACTCTTCCCCAGTGGAGTGAAGAAGGCATTTCCGAAAGCTACAGGTGTGGTCACGATTGTACAGGGCAACCCTGCGGTAAGTCTCTTCGACTCGGTGACTGTCGATGTCTCCAATATGCCACCCGATATCACATTCACCATCTTCTACATTGAACTGGCGAATAAGCCATTCGGACATGTTGAGTATGTTGCTGATTTGCACACTCGCGACGACGGTTCAGGCGAAGCTTCGTTCCAGGCCATCACACTGGTGGCTTTTGCTGCCGACAACCGAACTCCTGTCACTTCGCAGGATCAGAGCGGCGAAGCCTCAGGCATCCAGTTGGAGCATCTTGGCATGTGGTTCTCCTCGTTACAAGATGCGCAAAAAGCCCTCAATGATAGCACGCTCAAAGGTACCATTTTCGATGGTGGGAGTCCGCCCTTACATGCAGGCCCGCAGGCTATGACCGATGGACAAACTTCGCCAGTATTCTAGGAGGAATGTGATGCAACTTTTACGCAAAATTTCTCTAAGCGGCTCGCTGCTTCTGGCGCTATTGCTCATCACGACCATGTGGGTAAGTGTTACAGCTGCTGCTGCATCTCCAGCAAAAACTAGTACCTTCCAAACAGTTCGCCAGATCAGTGCAAGCCACACTACAAATTCAAATGCTGATCTTTTACACCGTTTAGTACATGCAGGCCGTCTTGCGCCGACTGTGCATGTACTCGATTCGTTGCCACCAACCACCATCGTCCAATTTCCGCTGGTGCCAAGTAGTATTAAAAAAGCCTTTCCACAAGCGACAGGCCTGGTGACAATTGTGCGCGGAGACCGCGACAACGCTTTCTCTGATACGATTACAGTTGATGTGCAAAATATGCCCCCAAACATCACATTCACCATCTTCTACATCGAGTTCGCAAGCAAGCCCTTTGGCAATGTGGAATATGTCGCTGACCTGACCACTCGTGGTGATGGCAGTGGCGAAACCATCTTCCAGAATATTGCATTTGTTGCTTTCGCAATGGATGCGCGCAACCCTGGCACATCTCAAGATGGGCAGGAGGGAACAACCTCAGGTATAAACCTTGAACACATGGGCATGTGGTTCTCCCAGTTGCAAGACGCGCAAAAGGTATTGAACGACGATACGCTCAAAGGCACCATATTCGACGGCGGAAATCCACCATTGCACGCAGGCCCACAGGCAATGACCGATGGCCAGACCGCCCCGGTATTCTAGAAGGAGAATAGCAATGTTAAAAGACAAAGTCTTACATCTACGTAGGGACGGGGGCTGTTGGGAAACTGGGTGGGGACGCTTGCGTCGTCCTGGTGGAGGTTACACACAGACCAGCGAGGGAGTGGGTGGTGTGGATGTAGGTATGGGACGCTTGCGTCGCCCCGTTGGAGGTCTTGCAATCCAAAACAGAGGTTACACGATCCCCATTCTGGGCATTATATTACTCGCCTTCCTTCTATCAGCTTGCTCTGGCCCATTTTCGTCCAGTTCGCCGGCTCCAACCAGCACTAAAACCACAAGTAGTGGCTTGCCCGCTTTCCCAACTACCGCGCTTGCTTTACGCACGCCCGCTTTTGGCACATCTGGACAGGTTGCTCCGACCGTCAAAGTGCTGGCATCAGCTGACCCCTCCCTGATTGTTCAGTTTTCGCTCGCCCCGGCCAGTATCAAAACGCTTTTCCCGGATGCAACTGGTCTCGTCACAGTCATCCAGGGTAATCCGCAAACCAACGACTTCGACACTTTGATTGTTGATGTGCAAAAGATGCCACCAAATGTGAAGTTTACTGTTTTCTTAACCGAACTGTCCGCCAAACCCTTCGGGCATGCGGAATATGTTGGGGATGTAATCACTCGCGGTGATGGAAGTGGAGAATCGATCTTTCACCTGATCACATTTGTGGCGTTCGCGGCCGATGCACGCAATTCAACTGTAACCTCAGCAGATCAGTCAGGCGATGCCTCAGGTATCCAGTTGGAGCATGTCGGAATGTGGTTCGATGGTGTGTCATTCGCGCGCAAGGTGTTGAATAATCCCAACATTCCTGGCACGCCTTTCGATGGTGGTGGTGGTGCATTACACGCCGGGCCGCAGGCCATGACAGATGGGCAAACGTTGTCGGTGATTTGAATTGGTGTGTAATACATCAAGTACGTAGCAACAAAGATGAGATAATCTTTGTTGCTACGTACTACTAATCTACCCTCTTGCTAAATCCTCCCCTAAAATCTCATCCAACGTAGCCACCAGAAAATCCGCGTTCTCTTCCGTAAACACGAGCGGTGGCTTGATCTTTAATACATTGTGGAAGGGCCCATCGGTGCTCAATAGGATGCCACGCTCCCGCATGCGGTTCGCGATATAAGATGCTTGTTCAGGCGCGGGCGCCAGCGTATGGCGATCCAGTACCAACTCAATACCTGCGAAGAGTCCAAGACCCCGTACATCACCAATCAGAGTGTGCTTCTCCATCAATTCGCGTATGCCATCCATCAAATGTGTGCCTACTCGGTGCGCGTTCTCCTGTAGGCCTTCTTCAGTGATTACATCAAGCACTGCCAATCCGATAGCGCAAGACACTGGATTGCCGCCAAAGGTATTGAAGTACTCCATCCCATTGTTGAACGAAGCGGCAATCTCAGGCGTTGTTACGACTGCAGCCAGGGGATGCCCATTCCCAATTGGCTTGCCCATCGTTACAATATCAGGCACAACGCCTTGCGCCTCGAATCCCCAGAAGTGTGTGCCAACGCGACCAAATCCAACCTGTACTTCGTCAGCAATGCACACTCCACCTGCGTTTCGTATATAGCTATACGCTTGCTTCAGATAATGTTGAGGTAATACAATTTGCCCGCCACACCCTAATAATGATTCACAGATGAAGGCTGCCACCTCACTCCCATTATTCTGCATCTCCAGGATGGTTTGTTCGACGTAGCGCGCATACTTCTCCCCAACTTGTGGATCATTTTGCTTGTATTCACCGCGATAGACATCTGGCATGGACACTTTGTGGACATATGGCGGCGCTCCTGCTCCTCCAGGCCCATCAAACTTATATGGGCTGATCTC
>DATMNR010000148.1:0-10432 GCA_035568795.1 Ktedonobacteraceae bacterium | reverse complement strand
ACCATGAAACATTCAAAATCCTTAAGAGAGAACAAATACATAATTAAAGCGAAAGTTCTCGCTTTCGCTTCGCTCTTTCAGTTTGAAATTGAGCTTCCAGCGCTTGTCTCTCCTCTGCTGGCAGAAAGCTACAACGCACTCCATTAAGTAGTATTTCGTCGATCGTATCGATATCAAAATTGAAAGCAACAACCAGCAATTTTACCTCGTCATTCAATGTCGTGTTGAAAAGAGGAGGATCATCGGAGTTTATTGTAACAGGCACACCTGCATTATAGGGTCTACGTAATGGATGCGCGGCAAGATCAGGGTAAACTCCTAATCTAATATTACTCGTCGGACATATTTCGAGAGGGATACGCCGTTCAGTTAGATATTCAACAAGCTCAGAATCCTCAATCGATCTTACTCCATGGCCAAGTCGTTCTGCGCCTAATGCTCGAATTGCTCCCCAGACACTTTCAGGGCCAACTGTTTCACCTGCGTGTGGAGCACTGTGTAATCCTGCCTCAAGGGCTTTCTCAAACCATTTTGCATATCGTTCTGGTGGATTACCTACCTCTCCTCCACCAAGTCCCAGTGCGACTACACCATTACGCATACCCTCCTCTGCCACTGCAAGGGTATATTCGGCGCGTCTGCGATTAAGCAATACGTCGGGAATATCACGCACAATATCGAAAACCCATCTGATCTCTACACCAAATTCTGACTGTGCTCTCAGGCGACCTTTTGTCAATCCATTAAAGAATACGTCAAAAGGAATACCCAAAGAGAACTGATGGGTGCTTGGTGAGAATGTCACCTCTGCATAGCGTACATTTTGCCGGGCCATATTAGCCCCGAATTCGTAGGCAATTAACTCGTAATCATCGCTTGTTTTCAAACAGCTAGAAATTTCAAAGTAAATCTCGACGAAATGATCAAAATCACGGAATGTAAACCAGTCTTGTAAATCTTCGACGGTTTGCACCGGCAGTTTCACATCATTGCACTGTGCCAGCATTAAGAGAGTAGTGGGTTGGATTGATCCTTCCAGATGCACATGCAGTTCAGCCTTCGGAACAGCTTTTATATAACGATTGATTTGCGTTCGTTCATCCAACATCATTGGCTTACATCGTGATCTTTAAAATATACACGCCAGGGGCCAGAGCCTAGAATGAGTGGCTGTAATATTGCTCGCTCAGCTTGAACTGTATGCAGCAAGTCATGTGCTGCCCATTCATGCAATAGCTGTTCTACTGTGACAATTCCAAGCTCGCTATGCCGGGCTTTAAGAGATAAGTCATGCGGAGTCACCCTCTCCAGTTCGTTGAGACTACTTTTACGTAACTGCGCAAACTCTTCGGAGAGTCGTTTCGGGACTTGTGTTGTATAATGTGTCCCTTGTTTATCTGGATCAAAGTCAACAATATTTTCTCCGTCTAATAGAGCCTTCACGCGTATTGGAAAAATCCATTTTTCGGTGTCTAGCAAATGGCACAAACAATCCATCGCCGACCATTCATTTGGCAATGGATTCCGAGCAAGTAAGTCTTCGGGCAGATTTTCTGTCAGCCTCGACCAATGTATAGTCGTTGTCGAGAGAACCGCTTTCACCGTTTCGAGTAAGTTATTCATGAATCTATCTCCTCTGTTTTCAAAGTGACTCGGCATAACAGATATATTACAGTAAAAGCTACAAGAAAAGTACCGCCATTTGAAGAACGTTTGTGGGGCCAAGTGAGGCTACATTCAAAAATATCGCAGTAAATTACTTCTTTACAAACAACATGCCAGCGGCGGCGAGAAAAAAGAATAGCGATGCTGCTCCAAAGACTACTCTATAGCCCAAAGCTGTTTGCCCACCTCCTGCAGCGACATTGATGATCACACTACCCAGCAAAGGAGCAATAATCGTAGGTAACGTTGTCGAGGCATTCCAAACGCCTAGATCTTTCCCAGCTTTCTCGAGTGATGGTAACACATCGATCGACAAAGCCCAGTTCACACTAGTATAAGCACCGTACCCCAACCCAAATAGTACGCCCAACAACCAGAGCCAGTTTATGAGGTTATTTGGAAAGATGACAAATGCTAATGAAGCCAGACTCATACACAATGTGGCTACACATACTACAGGCGCTCGTCGCTTGAAGCGATCAGACAGAATCCCGGACACTAAACCACTTATTATCGCGCCACCTAATGCCAGCATCGCAATGATTCCTGTTACTAGCACAAAGTTAGCAATATGTTGCACTCTGGCAAAATAATACTCGATGAATGTCATGAATAGTGTCAACCCTAGAATAAGAGAAACCCGGGTCAGAAACACCATTCTAAAATTATAGTTACTCCAGGGTTCTGTCCAAGAGCGCAACATATTCTGAGCATGTTCAAGCAGTGTCGTCTTTCTTTTGCTGCCTTTAACAGACCTACGTGTCAAAAGTGGAATTTCACGTATTCCAACAACTGTTATCAGAACACCCGCTAGTACAAGAAAAGCCGTCACAATATAGTAAATGCCCGCATTAGATCTGATCATACCCAGACTAAAAGCATGCTGGTTTATCCCTCCAAGCAACAATGCTGCAAGACCCAGTCCGACTACGTTTCCCAGAATTGTCATTCCACCCACGAAACCTGCAGTCACTCCTCTCTGCTCCTCGGGCACGCGATCAGGCATCAAGCCCTGATAAGCGGGCGTCAATATATTTTTCCCTAACAATAAGAGTGCAAGTCCAGCCACAAAAATTACCATACTGCTGGCGTTTACGAGTAACGGGGTACTCAAAACAAGTAGTAAACCACCTATCACGATATACGGGCGTCGACGTCCAAAATTACTGGGGGTCTGATCGGATAAGGTCCCTATAAGAGGTGGCATGAATAGTGAAATAATTGAAGCTGCTATCATAAGCCAACTTAGAAATAATACTTGTTGCGCGCTTCCCACCTGGTTTGAAGTAACGAAAAGCACAATTTGAGTTGGAATGACTATAGGCAATAATGCCGACGATTGCGCATTAAGACCAAACCAAAGAGTATTGAGAACCAATTGTCCACGTAGAGAGATTCTTCCTACTATGACTTCGCTACTGATTTCACTCGCTACAAACTCACTATCTTTTACTGAATACATTAAATCCTCATTCGCAAAATTCTTTCGGATACAATTTATTGAAACAGCCCCATTAAAGCATATGCTGCTTTTACGCAAAAACTTCTCTCAGAGCAACTAGGAGCGCTATTAGTATACGTAAGGTCTGCACAACCATTACAAATTAGGTAGTACTTTTACCTTCAAATCCCAATCTTGAAGTAGCGACGAAGTTAGTGGGTAATAAAAGATGTGCAAAATAAGTCTTTCTGCTTATCGTCCATGGCACTGCTTGAATTTGCGACCGCTGCCACACGGACATAGTTCATTTCGTCCAGCTTTAGCAAATGCTTTCTGTAACTCTGCTTCCTCTGCCGCCAGCACCAGTTTCACTTCTGCTGGAGCGCGATCACGTCGCAATAACTCTGCCATAATGCGCATCGGTTTATCAATATGTATAAAGAATGCTTTATAACCCGCACACAGGTAATTCAACCCTGATTCACCATCTGGTGTCTCTATGAAACGGTTCTTGGGACACTCCCCATTACAGGCAAACCGTACCTGGCAATCTCGACAGTAATTTGGTAGCGAATCGCGTTTATGGAGACCAAATTGTCGTTGCTTTTCTGAGGACACAAGTTCGATCATGTGCTTCTGCTTGATATTACCCAACAAGTATTTAGGTTCAACAAAATGGTCACAAGAGTATAAATCACCATTATGTTCCAAGGCTAACGCATTACCACAAGTCTCTGCGAAAATGCAAAGAGCTGGTGGTGCACCATACCAGGAGGCTAATGCCGCATCAAACATCTGTATAAAAACTGTGCCAACATCTCGACGAACCCACTCGTCAAAGATGGTGATTAGGAAGGTACCCCATTGCTCTGATTTCACCGAACGCTCTGATACCTGACTGCCTTCTTGAAAGCCAATCTCCCCCTGCTCATTGATCCGCTCAACAATTGGTATGAACTGTATAAACTGCGTACCGACCTCGTCGCGTAGGTAGCGATATACCTCAAGTGGATGATCTGCATTCGCTGCGTTGACCGTGGTTAAAATATTGAACTCTACCCTATGCTCCTGCAACAATCGCGCAGCCCGCAACACTTTCTGGAACGTTGGCGCGCCACCTTTATCTACTCGGTAAGTATCATGCATGGCTTGCGGACCATCCAGACTCAGCCCGATCAAGAAGTGATGTTCGAGGAAAAACTTACACCAATCATCATTCAAGAGGATGCCATTGGTCTGCATGGTATGTTGAATCTCGACGCCGGGGCGTGCATATGCTTGTACAAGATCCACTGCTCGTTTGAAAAAATCCAGTCCCATCAAAGTTGGTTCGCCCCCCTGCCAGGCTATCGTGACTTCAGGAGCACGCTGCGATTCGAGCAACTGGCGAATATATGTTTCGAGGGTCTCTTCGCTCATACGAAAACGACTGTTAGGGTAAAGCTTCTCTTTGGAGAGGAAAAAGCAATAGGTGCAATCAAGGTTACATGTGGCTCCGGAGGGCTTGCTCAAGACGTGAAAGTAGGTAGGAGCATTCTTCGGCCAGCTATCTGGGAGACCAGGGATCGTCTGTGTTTCTGCATGTGCTGGAGACAAAGGGATGATTCTTGGAGTTTGCATGAATATTACTAACTGCTACCTTTCTTCCTACCTCTTATGCTATCTGACAAAAATCCTCATCTGGTGTGTCATTTATTACAGATGTAGTCAACTGTAAACCATCATACAGCAATCATCTAATAAATAACAAGCTTGTGATCAACTTGATTGTTTAGTATACTGGATTTGTAATCAAAACATGTCTTTTGTGGGCAAACCTGGGGTTGAAAATGGATTCGAATCTAAAAAAACAAGTCTTGCGCACATTCACCTATGGTATCTACGCTGTTTCGTGTGCGAATGAAGGCGAAGTAAATCTATTTACGGCAAACTGGCTAACACAAGTATCTTTCGATCCGCCACTGCTCGCTGTATCGGTGGAGAAAATCTCGAAATCGTTACCAATGATTCTCCGCAGTCGTAAATTTACTGTCAACGTCTTACGCTCAGGTGATCGAGAACTGGCAGGCAAACTTGGTAAATCGGCTTTGAGGGATCCAGATAAGTTGGCCAATATACCATTTCATCTAGGCCTAAATGGTTGTCCCGTCCTCGATAATGCACTCGCCTGGGTTGATTGCGAAGCACGCAATACTGTTGAGGCTGGAGATTCAACGTTGGTTATTGCCGAAGTCATAGATGTTGGTATGCTGGGCGAGGGACAACCGCTAACCATGAACGAAGCTGGATTTCGCCACGCAGGATAATGAAGCAGAATAGCTCTTGCTATGGTCCTTAACTCTGAGATATACTCAAAGTGTCTCTAAAATGACTTGCTAAAAGGAGCAATCTGCATGCTTAACGGGAGCAATGTCTCCTCAGGTACTGAATCAACTAAAAACGACTGCACATTTTGTAAACGTACCGAAATTTCATATATCCTAAAAGAAACACCAAATTTTCTCCTAGCTGCCGACCACGCTCCACTGGTCGAGGGTCACATCTTAATTATTCCCAAACAGCACTTTGCCTGTTATGGAGAAGTTCCAGCTAATCTCGATGAAGAATTATTTTCTATCAAATACGAAGTTCAGCGATTTTTCACACGTTATTATGCTCCATCGGTATTTTGGGAACATGGCATCTTCAAGCAAACCGTTTTCCATGCTCACTTACACTGTTTCCCCTGGGGAATAAGCGGGTACACCCTGAAGGAGAATTTGCATAATATCATTGTTTCCTCACAAGAAGAAGTGCGACAGTGGTATGCCCGGCAAGGTCACTATTTCTATATGGAAGATAGTAATAGAGCACTTCTTTTTGCGCCCGAGATGGATCGTTACCTTGGTATAGTTAAGAATGTTTTTTGGCGAGGTATAGTATCTCGTGGAGGAAAAGTAGAGTGGCGCTCTCCACAACAACGCCATAAAGAAGGTGTGCCTATAATCAAGGCGATGATCGATAAATGGCGCTCATTTCAAGAACAAGGAGCTGACTATGTCAATAAAACCAGTGTGTGATGAATATATTATCGCAGGGGACCTCACATTTCATTATGTCCAATGGGGAAAGCAAGGTTCTCCAATAATTTTTATACACGGACTAACGGCAAATGCCTTCAGTTTCCAGGCTCTTGCTGACGATCTTGCGAACAATCATCGCGTCTTTGCTTACGACCTGCGGGGACGAGGTGATAGTGATAAACCTGAAAATGGCTACAGTATTCCTTTCCATGCTGCCGATTTGGCGGAACTGATTGACGAATTAGAGTTGGATAGACCCATCGTAGCTGGACACTCTTTAGGAGCGCTCATCGGGCTGTATTTCGCAGTACATTATCCAGAAAAACTAAGTAAGCTTATACTCATCGATGCTGGCGCACCATTTGAATGGAAAACACCCGAGGAACAGCCCGCCTGGCTTACTGCTACAATCAACCGCTTAGGAACTCCAACCCCCTCATTTGAAGAATATAAACAACGTCTGAAAGCCACTCCATTCCTTGGGCCTTACTGGAACAGCTACATCGATCTGTATTTCGAGCACGATGTGCGTCATCAGAGTGATGGATCAGTCGTCGCAAAAGCCTATCGGGAAGGGATACTCGAGGATAACAGATACAATTGTTGTGAGTACAAACCCGAAGAACTGTGGAGGGATGTAACAGTCCCAACACTTTTGCTACGTGCCGGACAAGGGTTATTCACCGAAAATGATCAACTACTGACTGCTGAAGCAGTAACAGCTATCCAGCGCGGTATAAAGAACTGTCGTTATGTTAATTTTCCCAAACTGAACCACTATACTATTGCGTTTGGAATTGAAAGTGGTCCGTCCACGGAAATACGTGATTTCATTGAGAAGGAGTAAGTGTCAATGACGATAAACAAAGTTGGTGTCGTCGGTTGTGGCTTGATGGGTGGAGGCATTGCGCAAACCTGTGCGCAATCAGGATACGAAGTCGTTGTCCGCGAAGTAAATCAGGAACTTCTTGACAAAGGCATTGCACGTATTTATAGCGCCTGGGATATGATGGCAACCAAAGGAAAACTCACAAAAGGGCAGGTCGATGAGAACCGCAGTCGCTTGCACGGGACATTATACCTGGAAGATTTTGCCGATTGCGATCTGGTTATTGAGGCGGTCATAGAAAATATGGAAGAGAAACTGCGCCTGTTCCCCACACTCGACCGTATTGTTAAACCTGAAGGCATACTGCTGACAAATACCTCCTCACTAAACGTCACACAAATGGGAGCAGTGACCAGACGATCGCAAAGGGTCGGTGGGTTACACTTTTTTAATCCTGCCCCTGTAATGAAACTAGTTGAGGTCGTTCAAACTATATCAAGTTCAGAAGACACTATTGAGACTGTAAAACAATTTGCCATTTCATTGGGGAAGACTCCTGTACTGGCAAAGGATACAGCCGGGTTCATCGTCAATTTCTTACTCATCCCATATTTGATAGCAGCTATACGTATGCTGGAAAATGGGCAAGCTTCCCGTGATGATATAGATAATGCTATGAAGCTCGGATGTGGCTATCCAATGGGACCGTTTACGCTGCTTGATTATGTTGGACTCGATACCACCTTGTGGGCAGCCGATGCAATTTATGAGGAATATAAAGACCCTCTATATGCCTCACCACCACTTCTTCGTCGCATGGTACAATCAGGTATGTATGGTAAGAAAAGCGGCAGAGGCTTCTACGATTACCAATAAATGCAAGGAAGGCAGCTGTGAATTCTGGATTTGCACTGGAGCAGTTTCGACGATGCAAGAGATCAAAGTGGCCTTTGCATTGTAGCAAAATCGGTTTTGCAAGAAAGCTTGGTATTTTGCAGGATAGCATGATTGGACTGAATCCCGATTCCGCTCGCTGCAAAATACCACCACACAACGTGAATGAAGCAAAGAACGCTGGATTTCAGTCAGTTCTCTACCCCTATCATGGCGATTCAGCTATCCGCGAAGGGTCAGTGATCCGCTGGCTTCAAACGCTCGAACGCGATAGAAAACAGAGCAATAAGCCGCTGCCGCTTCTTCTTGCCGTACATCCCTGATTGGCTTCAAACGCTTAGACGCGATTATGCTTAGTACTACCCCTGGTCAAACAGCAGGGAATCCCGGAACGCCAGGCTTCAAAGGCTCAAACGCGATTATACTTAATTCTTCATCTGCTCCATCGGGGCTCACGCGGCGACCACAATCATAGCTTCTGCACAAGCTGTTGCAAGTCCTCAAAGCATAGCATGGCTTTGTCACCAGCAACAATCAGAAAGGGATCGGGCAAGGCAAGATTGGTCCATGCCAGGGGGAGGGAGCGGACTTTGTGAGACTGTGGATCGGTGAAGAAGACACGCTCTTCTCCCCAGACATAGCTCTGAGACAGCAGAAGAAACATCTGACCAGATAGAGGATGAAAGGGATGGGTGATGCTAAAGCAAGGCTCACCATTCGTGTGATCAGGTGTAGTTGACAGTTCGTTCAAAAGCGTGGTTAGAAGCATAAAAAACTCAGAGGACATTTGAAACATAAGTTACTATCCCCACTCAAGTTGAGAAAAGAAATTTTTTACGCTCCGGTAAACGCATTTCTTCACGCGCGATTGGTACCCTCATGACAGGTAATATACCTTATGCATGCTCTATGAAGCAAAGTGCCTACATTCACAAGAGGGAGATTCACATATCATGCTCACAGAAAAGAGTGTACCGGATCAACAGAGCACGAATGGCAAGTCACTCCTGCAAACCATTGGGAAATCCTGCTACGACTCCATTGGCGATATTGTCTTTGGGATGGAGGACGGTACTGTTTCCATTTTCGGCCTGGTGTTCGGTGTCGCGAGCAGCACGACCAGCAGTTCCGTCGTCTTGCTTGCTGGTGCTACAGGAGCCATCTCCGCTGCTGTCTCGATGATGGCCGGGACATTTCTGGATGTTGAGTCGACCAATGACCAGGCAAAAGCGCAACTGGCTCAGGAGCAGAAGGAGATTGACCCTAATCTGGAGGGAGAGAAACAGGAAGTCAGGGTCCGACTGCAAGCTGCTGGCTTTAATGAGCAGGACACGGCAAACATTGTGGATGTATTGGCTAGGCACCCCAAAACGTTGCTCAAGGCCGAGTCGGCCTTTGAACTGCAACTTGGTAGCACCGAACAGAAGAATCCGTTCGTCCAATCTGCATGGATGTTCATCTCCGACCTGTTTGCGGCATCCGTTCCCGTCATTCCATTCGTATTTCTCCCTCTGGCGAGCGCGCGACTCGTCTCGCTCATTGTCACGGCCTTGCTCTTGCTGCTGCTGGGCGTGGGACGGGGCCTCGTAGGACACCGTAACGTCGTGCTCACTGCACTGGAAACATTGGGTATTGCTACTGCTGCCGCTCTCGCAGGCTTTGTGATTGGCAAACTCGTCACCCGCTAGACAAAGGATGGATTGATCATATGAATACCAACACAGCACAGCTCCTTGCAGAGATACCGCTCTTCTCCACCATGGATGACGAAGAGTACAAGGGAGTATTCTCCCCGTCAAGCACAAGCCGGGGAAACCGTTCTCTACCGAACAACTGGTTCTGATTGTTCGCCAAAGAAGGAGGCGATATCCGTGAAACAGCAGAAAGCCGATCGTCGTTCTCAACGCACCTATCGCCTGGTGAGCTCTGCCTTTGCGGAACTCGTGGTAGAAAAACCCTACGAGGAGATTCTGGTGCAGGATATTTTGGATCGGGCAGGGATTGGTCGTACCACCTTCTATGCCCATTATTTCGATAAAGAGGATGTCCTGGACAGTATGACCGAGCAGCAGCTTGAGATGTTCACGCACCAGATTGCCCATTCAACCGCAAGACAACGGGTCGTGCCCAGTCTGGAACTGTTTGAGCATATCTACCAATCTCCGCATCAGCATCTTCGGGCGCTGATGCGAGGCCGTGCGGGCGAGCCCTTGTGGGACGCTTTGCAGACGGCACTCTGCCGAGCAATTGAACCAGCCCTCTGCACCCTGTGTGCAGAAAGACGTTCTCCTTCGATCCCTCTGCCAGTAGTCTCCCAGTACCTGGCCGGGACCTTTCTCACCTTGCTCAAATGGTGGGTCGCTGCTGATATGCCCTACCCACCAGAACAAATGGAGAACATTTTCCAGCAACTGGCGCTGCCCGGCGTGTGGGCAATGCTCAAGGAAAAGTGAGCAGAAATCGGCGAGCGTGCCTGAGCTTTTCTTGCGAGGCCTCGCAGATCAGCAAGCTCTGTCTCCCCATCCGCAAGGGATATTCACG
>DATMNR010000147.1:0-15292 GCA_035568795.1 Ktedonobacteraceae bacterium | reverse complement strand
CTCTCCAATTCCTTCTACGTGAAAGGAAATCTTCTCCGGCAATCCCGCCATAAAGTCCCTATGCCTCCGCTCCATCTGCCCTGCCGTCCACACTGTAGCCGTCCGTACCTCTTCCGACTGAATATGACTAAATGTGCCTCCATCAAAAGCCTCGACGACATCACGTTCACAATTCCCCCGTATCCAGCTCACCCGATCCCCCAAACTCAGCAAGACTTCGAGTACCTCTCGCGGCATCGGCCCTGGAACCATATCTCCACCTACGACAATCACATCCACTCCTTCACGCTCAATTTCGCTCAGTACAGCTTCCAGTGCTGGTAAATTGCCGTGAATATCATATATAGCTGCAATTTTCATAGTCTGTTTCCTTTCATCTTTACTCATCACGCCTCCCAAAAAGTATAACAGCCCCCACCACCAAAGAGAAGATAAAACGAATGCTCTTAGCATAGACAAGCTCTATGTTTCGTAACGATTTTGTAACGAATGTATGGTAAGATAACGATCAGTTGAACACTCCATTTGAAAGACGTTTTGCTCACTTGTGTGTAAATACATCTCCTCAAAACGAGGGATACTATGAGCCATTTGCGTATACCGTCACGAACGAATGAACGCGCTCAATCGAGTCACATAACTACTACCCGCTTATCAGGGCGATGGCTCATCCTGGCACGGGTGGTTTGGATCGTCCTGGTGATCTTCTTGTTAGGGACTTTCATCTTCAGCATTTCGGCGAATTTCGCATCCTTGCACCAACCCTGCATAGGCGACTGGTGTATAAATTCCGGATACTTGACCGCGAGCGAGATCCACGCACTTCCGCAGTATGGTCTTTCACTCGATGTGTATGCCTGGTCCTTGATAATCATCAATTATGGCACAGCGCTCATCTGGTTTGCAGTGGGCGGTATCCTTTTCTGGCGCAAATCCGAGGACTGGATGGCCCTCCTGGTTGCGCTTATGCTTATCAGTGGGGGTGTCATCACTGCGACAGGCGACTTACTCTATAGTTCATCCATCTGGCGCATCCCGGAGAATGGCGTGCAACTGATTGCTGGCCTGACCATCTTGTTCACCCTTGCCCTCTTTCCCAATGGTCGGTTCGTACCTCGCTGGGCTGTCTGGATCACGCTGATCAATCCAGCGTATAATGTAATCTACCTGGTATTCCTACGCCCTTTGCGCATTCCCGGCTGGGCCTTGTTTAACAACCCGCTAAACGCGTTCATCTGGTTCGGCTGCTGGATAATCCTTTCGCTGGCGCAACTCTATCGCTACTTCCGGGTGTCCAACACGCTTGAACGCCAGCAGACCAAGTGGGTGGCCTTCAGCTTCTTTATCTTCCTGGCTGTAGGTTTTGGAGGGCAGGTAATCCTTCACAGTCCTCTACTTTTCCAACACAAAGGCCTCCTAAATATACTCATTCCCAATAGTTTTACCATCGTTAGCCTGCTCATCCCGATTTCGCTTGGCCTGGCCATGTTCCGCTACCGGCTGTGGGATATCGATGTCATCATCAATCGAACGCTGGTCTATGGTATCTTGAGCGTTCTATTGGCCCTGGTCTATTTTGGCCTCATCTTCGCCCTGCAATATGTGCTCAGCGGGATCATCAATCAAAATAATGATATATCCATCGTGGTTTCCACACTCGTCATAGCTGCTATATTTCAACCTTTGCGCCATAGAATTCAACGAGTTATTGACCGCCGTTTCTATCGTAGTAAGTATGATGCAGCTCGCACGCTGGAGGCTTTCAGTGCAACACTGCGCAATGAAGTAGACTTGAACCAGTTAAGTGGTCATTTGATCGGCATTGTGCAGGAAACGATGCAACCAACACATGTCTCGCTCTGGTTGAAACCACGTGTACCAGCCAGTAAAAATCATACTTCTTTGATCGAAACTGCTCCTACCACTTCACAAAAGGGAAATAATCCATGAAAGCAGAGTGGCCAGCACGACCCATCATATACGAAATCAATGCATGGGTGTGGCTCAATGATTTGAGCAGTCAATACAAACGCACAATCACACTCGGCACAGTTCCCTCACAAGAGTGGGATGCGATTTCCGCCTTGGGAGTGGATGCTGTATGGCTAATGGGCGTTTGGGAGCGAAGTCCGGCAGGAATAAGCATAGCAAACGAAAACGTGGGTCTGCAGGCAGATTTCCATCAAGCGCTGCCTGACTATACTCCCGCTGACAACGTAGGCTCAGCGTATTGCGTACGCAACTACGTCGTAGATCAACACCTCGGAGGTCCTGAAGGACTCGCCGCAGCCCGACAAATGCTTGCTCAACGAGGCCTGCGCTTAATTCTTGATTTTGTGCCTAACCACGTAGCCACAGATCACCCCTGGATTATTGCGCATCCCGAATACTTTGCGCAAGGCACTCTCGATGATCTGGCCCAAACGCATGGCGAATTTTTTGATGCAGGCGGAGCAGTGATTGCCAATGGGCGCGATCCATATTTTGCTCCATGGCCTGACGTCGCACAGCTCAACGCTTTCAGTCCATCCCTACGCCAGGCTATCACAGAAACATTGATTTCAATCGCGCAGCAATGCGATGGCATGCGCTGTGATATGGCAATGCTGCTGATCAACAGTATCTTTAAGCGCACATGGGGCAGTCGCGTAGGCGAACCTCTGGCAGAAGAGTACTGGAGTGAGATGATCCGCTCTGTGCGATTAATATATCCCAACGTGCTTTTTATGGCGGAAGCATATTGGGATCTGGAATGGGATTTACAGCAACTCGGCTTCGACTATTGTTACGACAAGCGGCTTTATGATCGCCTCGTACACGATAACGCCGAAAGTGTTCGCCTTCACCTTTCTGCCGGTCTGGATTACCAGGACAAGTTAGTACGTTTCATAGAAAATCATGACGAGCCGCGTGTTGCGGCAACATTCTCTCCAGAAAAAGAACGTGCGGCTGCAGTGATATTGATGACGCTACCAGGAGCAAAACTCCTCTACGAAGGCCAGTTCGAGGGACGTAAGGTCAGGCCGCCTGTATTCCTTGCTCGCCGACCGGTTGAACCAATCGACGAAGACTTGCAAGCATTCTACCATCAACTACTGACGGCGACAAAGGAGGCAGGCTTGCGCGATGGCGCATGGCAACTGTGCGAACGTTCGGGTTGGCCAGATAATAGCAGCTACATGAATATGGTAGCCTGGTGCTGGAGCCAGAACGAGTCACGTTACCTGATTGTAGTGAATTACTCCGAGAACCAATCACAGGCACGCATACATCTACCATGGGACAAAGTGGCCGGAAGAACGTGGCAGTTGACAGATTTGATCGATGGCGATGTATTCCAGCGAGACGGCGATGAGATGCACCTGTCTGGCTTATATGTGGATTTACCAGCCTGGAGATTCAATTTCCTGCGTTTCAATTCGAACCATTAAGGGCTGGTAAGAAATGCTTTACTAATACCCCGTGCCTGATTCAAAGGTACTCGCAATAACACTGTAGCCTTTGCTGGTTGCATGAATATTCTTAAATATACTGCACATCCATGTATAACTGCACACATTTGGGTTCGGCGTGCCTTGACCACCGAAGGCATTAAAGACATCGACAATCATGCCAAAGCCTTTTATATCGCTGGCAAGGTGTTTGTTGAATGTTTGAATAATTGATACTGAATTCGGGCATATATTCTGATAAGGATCGTAGTAGTTCATCAACACGAGATCACCTGTTACCTTGCCTCTGACTGTTAGCGCCGCCTTTAATTGTGGTAAAATGGTGCCAGTCAAATTTGAATCAAGGTGTGAAAGGTCAGTTTCAAAGTTCGAACTGGCTGTACACTTGCTTATATTGATATCTCCCATCACATCATTTGCACCAATATCGAGAGTAACGGGACTTACCTGCCCTGCATGCACGTGCAAATAATTCACGGCTGCATTGAGTTGAGCGCCGAGATAAAAATACTTATGCATGAACGCATATGGACAGCCTCCATTTATAAAGGTGCTACTTTTTTCTTCAGGACAACCCATATTCGCCAGGTTTTTGACTCCGTGGCTTTTCAGATTACTGAAAAAGTCGTCGGCATACCCTTGATTGAAATTCAAATCAGGCTGGTAGCCAAAGGCAAGTGAATCTCCCAAAGCCAGGTAATATTTCTTAGGTCCAACAAGTGAGAACGTTTGAACGTGAGTAGCTGCAAAAGTTGTTGGAATCAGAACGAAGAAACAAGTAATCGCGCAGGGAATTGGCACTGCGAAATAACGGTACGTGCCTACTTTTCCGAGCATACATAACCCTCCCCAGGAAATACTAATTTGTTTGTTCGTAAGAAATCGGAATACGAGTAAAATAATACACACCTTGTATTGAGTATAACCTCAAGCACAATTGAACACAAGAGCTAAAAGAAATGTATCAATTCTCTCTTGACTTTCGGCTCAACCCCTGCTATAATTTCTCTTAGTGGAAAATTTGTTCTATAACATGCTTTCTGCTGAGAGCGTAACTTCTGCTCAGGCAACGAGAGAAATGGCAAGTAAAAACTCGCTACAGCACTGATGAAATGCCCCGTTTATCTATATTAAGAAGTAGCGTTGTTATGTAAGTAACCTAAGGAGGAACTATGCAATCTAAACTGAACCCATACCTCAGCTTTAAAGACAACACCCGTAACGCTATGGAATTTTATCGAACGGTCTTTGGCGGCAAACTTGATTTGAGCACATTCAAAGAACTTCACGCTTCTCAAGATCCGAGCGAAGACAACATGATTATGCACTCCGTGTTGGAAGCTGATAATGGTATTACGATTATGGCCTCTGACACCCCAAGCAGAATGGAATATCGCGCTGGGACGAACATGAGTATGTCACTGAGTGGCGACAATGAAGCAGAATTGAAAGCGTATTTCGAGAAGCTTTCGGCTGGCGGCATGGTCACAATGCCACTCGAAAAAGCCATATGGGGCGACTCGTTTGGTATGTGTACAGATAAGTACGGCGTTCAATGGCTGGTGAACATCACAGCCCAGAAGGCGTAGCGCTGGCAATATACTTTCTACACTAAGAAGCAAAGAAAAAGCCCACTGCTCAGTTGGGCTTTTCTGTCTCCCTACTCTATCCATGTCAGATCTTCACCTGGCAAAGAGAGACTGATCGGACACCAGTGTCATTCTTCGCTGACGCTCAGAATGACACGCAAGTGTGCTCCTTTCCAGCAGCATTCTCATCAACCCTTGTAATGCTGCTGGACAAATACGTTCGAATCAATGGTTCCACCACACCCGCCCCTACGCCAAAGGCATCTGCACCGTTAGATGGTGGAACCCAGTGATTGTTCGAAACGTTTTCGAAACACTCCTTCTGGTATACTTTATCTATAACAAACACACGATTGATTTTATAGAGCTTGTCCTCTGAAAGAAAGAGAAATGCCAACATCACGACAGCTACCAATAGTTAAGAATCGAGAAGTAGATACCAATTCCTCTGACGGCGTGTGGAGCGCAAACTACCGCCAGCTCACACTCGGACTCATATTGATTATATTAGGTCCAGCATTCGAGACGCTGGCTGTTGCAACTATTCTCCCCAAAATCGTTGCCGATTTGGGCGGGCTAAGTTTTTATGGTTGGTCTTTTAGTGCTTACATGCTAGCTACACTCGTGGGACTCATACTGGCTGGTGACGAAGCTGACCAGCGAGGACCTGCACTTCCTTTCTTGATAGGAGTGGTATCATTCGTACTTGGTTTGATTCTAGCTGGAACTGCCCCCTCAATGGTTATTTTCGTAATAAGTAGAGCAGTGCAAGGCTTTGGAGCAGGTATTCTAGTCTCAGTCATATATGCTTGTGTCGGACAGGGTTATCCAGAGCAGTTGAAGCCACGCATGGTGGCAATGCTTGCCAGCGCCTGGGTAATTCCAGGGTTGATTGGTCCCGCGCTTGCTGGCATCATCTCAGATTTTTTTGGTTGGCGCTGGGTATTCCTTGGACTGGTGTTCATTTTGCCACTAGGGATTGGCCTGGTACTACCAGCTTTAAGAAAGCTTACCCTTTTAAAGAAGAAAAGAGAAGCAAGAACATATAATGTACGCCGCCTCTTAGCCACAGCAGGCCTGGTAGCTGGGGCAGGAATGACGCTGACAGGTTTACAGGTGCAATCCGTACCCCTTGCGATTGTGTTACTCATCTTCGGTCTGGCCATAGGTATACCATCGCTTCGTTACGTGCTCCCTCCTGGTACGCTACGTGTCAAAGCCGGCTTGCCCGCCGCAATCGTAACCATAGGCCTGCTCAGCATTGCTTTCTTTGGTGCTGAAGCCTTTCTCCCCCTGACTCTGATCTCGATACGCGGTCAAAGCACAATTATCGCCGGCATCGCTCTCACCGCAGCTACCTTGTGCTGGACTGCCGGTTCATGGCTGCAAGCGCACTTTGCGCCTACACAAAGTCGCCGCATGCTTGTCTTGATCGGCTTGTTTATCGTTGCCGTTGGAATTGCAGGTATTGCGATCATTCTCTTCCCTGCTATCCCAGCCCTGGTAGCGATAGTCGCATGGGGCGTTGGCGGATTGGGCATGGGTCTTGCTTACTCAACAATTAGCCTTGTTGTCCTGGAAACAGCCCCGAAAGATCAGGTAGGCTCTGCATCCGCATCAATGGAGCTTTCTTCAGTACTAGGAACTGCCCTTGGTACTGGTCTGGGAGGAGTGATCATCGCGTTCGCGGCAGGTTCGGGTCGCACACAGAGTTGGGGAATAGCCGTGATAGATATACTTGTCATCGCTGTTATTGGTCTGGCTTTCCTTGCTGCCATTCGATTGCCAGGACGAATACCTCATGATTTAGCATAGTCTAGTATGTTTGACCCCTTGCGGCATTTAAGCTATAGTTCTTCACAAGAACAACGTCTCCAGTTATATTTGTAGGTGAGGTTTATGTGACACTCCGCTTGGGCCGGAAGTCAAACGGCTTCCAATCGCAGCGGTTTCTCGCTGGTACAGTTTCTCCCAACGAGCTACGCGAAGAGGATTGTCCCCTTCGTGGGCGGTGCCATATCACCGACTACTGGGCCGTAGCCCAGATACTTTTTGCACTTTTGTTTCGTGTGATGTGCACGAAGGGAAGGAGGCTCTCTTTGAGCGTCCATAACTCCCCAGCCTATTCACAACGAGCAAACACGGTCGTGTTTTTACCCATGGAACCGAATTACCACGGAACCTCAGAAGCACGATTCAGTTTTCAAGGTGCTATTGTCCTATTCTCACACAAGGAGTGAAAAGCGGAAATGGAATGGTTCAAACCTCGAAAAACTCTCTCCACCACAGCCATTGAAATGGCAGCGTCTGTGGAGGATTAAACTATGTCAAAAGAGTATTCGGCAAGCATCCATCTCGGGTTGGTCATCCACAATCATCAGCCGGTAGGCAATTTCCCCTGGGTATTTCAACAGGTATATCAAGAATCGTATCTCCCCATGATCGAAGCGTTAGAACAACACCCCCAGGTGCGCCTCTCACTGCACTATACAGGATCACTGCTCGATTGGTTTCACGAGGCTCATCCTGAATTTGTTGAACGCATCGCGGCGCTGGTTCGACGTAATCAAGTAGAGCTTGTGAGCGGCGGCTATTATGAGCCGATTCTTCCCTCTATCCCTGATCGCGATAAAATCGCTCAAATTCGCCGCCTCAATGAGCGCATCCTCAGTGACTTTGGAGTGAACGCTAGCGGAATGTGGATAGCGGAACGTGTCTGGGAACCGGGTCTTCCGCGCCTGATACGGGAGGCTGGCATAGAATGGACTATTCTCGATGATGTGCATTTTAAGAATGTTGGCCTGGAAGACAAGGATCTGTATGGATACTATGCCACTGAGGATCAGAGCAGTATCTTAAAGGTCTATGCCACCAGTAAAAAGATGCGCTATACTATTCCCTGGCGTCCTGTAAGTGAAACCATCGAGGCCCTGCGTTCTCTGGCAACACTCGACGGAAAACGTATTGTGGTGATGGGCGATGATGGTGAGAAATTTGGCAGTTGGCCTGAAACAAGTGAATATTGCTGGGGTACAACTATGCAAAAAGGCTGGGTGGATCAATTTTTCACTGCGTTAGAAGAGCATAGCGACTGGATACTAATGACTCCATTGGGGGAGCACGCTCGTAATTATCCAGCTCTTGGACGTATCTACATCCCTACTTCTTCGTACATAGAAATGACAGAATGGGCTTTGCCACCGCAGAAATCCTATCTATTCGGCAAACTGGTTCACCAGTTAGAAGAAGAGCATCGTGATGACATCCTTCAATTCATGCGCGGCGGTTTCTGGCGCACCTTTCTTGTGCGTTATCCAGAAGTCAATAACCAGCATAAGAAAATGTTGCGTGTCCATGATGCAGTATACGTTGCGGGCGCGACTGAGGAGGCTGGTGTGGTTCAATTGTGGAAGGCACAGGCCAACGATACGTACTGGCACGGTCTTTTTGGCGGCATTTATATGAATCATGTGCGATCCGCGATCTATCATCACCTCATCAAAGCAGAGAACGCCGCTGACAGGATACGCTTTGGTGATGGCCATTGGCAACACTTTAAGTACACCGACTTCGATAAAGATAGTCAGAATGAATTGATTATTGAAAGCGATCAGCAAAACATCTATATTGACCCACAACGCGGTGGCACACTTTTCGAATGGGATGCACGGCGCAGTATGCACAATATGTTGTCTGTCATGTCTCGTCACGAAGAAGGATACCATCGAACGCTACGAGAATACGAACAGGGACGCCGCAAACTCGAGGCTTTAGCAGCACAGCAGAGCGCGGATACCTCAACACAACCTGTCTCACCCCATACTTCAGTAAGAACGAAAGAACCTGATCTCGATCGCTTCCTCGTTGTTGATCGCTATCGCCGTAACAGCCTGGTCGATCACTTCCTCTCGCCTGCTACTGCTCTATTGGACTTCGCAATGCTCGATTTTGAAGAGATGGGCAATTTTATCGAACAACCTTATGAAACCTCGGTTCAGCACGAAAACGATGGCATCAGGGTCACGCTATCTCGCGATGGGCATGTGCGGCGTCCAGGAGCATTGGGACCTCTACAAGTATTTCTCAGTAAGACTCTCTTTATTCCTGTTGGAGAAGAGAAACTGATAGTTGCATATAGCATCGAAAACAGGGGGCAAACTCTCCTACAAACACGGTTTGCCTGTGAATGGAATTTCAATTTTCTCGGTGGAGGAGGCAATGATCAGGCATATTACCAAGTTGAAGGCCAGGAACTGGATAACGAACATTTTGACAGCACAGGTGAAGTATCCCAGGTCAGTAGTTTCAATATTGGAAACTCCTGGATACAGCAGGACATAGCCTTCAATTTGAGTGAAGCAACAACTCTCTGGCGTTTCACAATCGATACGGTGACCGGTTCAGAGGCAGGCTTTGAACGCACGCACCAGGGAAGCTGCCTCACTCTACTCTGGCCTTTGCTTCTTGAACCAGGTCAACGTTGGAGTGTTGAGATTCTTTGTGTAGGGAAGCCATCACATTAAAATTCCCATATATTTTCTGAAATCTCAAATCTCATCTCGAAAAATCTGCTTTTTTGAAACTCTTATGTTATACTACTCGTAACGTGTATTCGCGAGATATTCAACCCTTTGAATTTCCACAATACCACGTTAAGAAGCCGCATTGACTGACTCCCAACTCATCTCAGTTGCAATGTGTGCACCAAGCGACAGCTCTATTGTTTTTAGAGATAGCAGGAATAAGCTGTATTCCTGTTATCCAGAGCGAAAAGGAGTTACCTTAATGGCCCGTGTCCAATTTGAGAATGTCTACAAGCGCTTCGGCAAAGTAGAAATCGTCCACGATATCAATATTGATATCAAAGACAAAGAGTTCCTCGTCTTAGTCGGTCCCTCAGGTTGTGGCAAAAGTACCTGCCTGCGCATGGTCGCTGGGTTGGAGGAGATCACCGAAGGAGACATCAAAATCGGTGACCGCATCGTCAATAATGTCGATCCCAAAGATCGCGACATCGCCATGGTCTTCCAAAACTACGCCCTCTATCCCCACATGACCGTCTTCGACAACATGGCCTTCGGCCTCAAGCTGCGCCACCTGCCCAAGCCTGAGATCAACAAGCGTGTGACTGATGCAGCGGAAATCCTCGATCTGGAGAAGTACCTCCAACGCAAACCCAAAGAACTCTCTGGTGGGCAACGCCAGCGCGTCGCGCTCGGCAGAGCCATCGTGCGCGATGCCCAGGTGTTCCTTTTGGACGAACCTCTCTCGAACCTGGATGCGAAGCTGCGTGTGCAAACCCGCTCCGAGATCACCAAGATCCACCAACGCGTCCAAACCACGTTCATTTATGTAACACATGACCAGGTGGAAGCCATGACTATGGGCACCCGTATTGCCCTGCTTAATGCTGGCATCATCCAGCAAATTGGCCCGCCACAGGAACTCTATGATCATCCCAAGAACATATTTGTAGCAGGCTTCATCGGCTCCCCAGCTATGAATTTCTATCCTGGAGCCAAAGTCGTCACAGATGGAGACGACACCAAAATTGTGATTGAGGGAGTAGGGCAGTCAACTGTCCCACCACTGTATAAGGACCTGACTCGTGAAGCAGCGGGCAAGAACTTGACCTTTGGTATTCGTCCCGAGCACCTGGAGGATATCACTCTGCTCCCTCCAGACGCGAAAGATGAATCCAGGCTGACTGCTCCCGTCGATGTGGTAGAGCACCTTGGCAATGAGTTGCTGGTCTATATGACGGTGGCAGGCAGAAATGTGGTGGCTCGTCTGGATCCACGTTCTTCAGCACATGCTGGCGGCGAAGTCACCCTGCATGTTGATACTGAACATATCCATCTCTTTGACACCGATACGGGCGCAGCCATCTATTAACTGTTCCACTTCTATGTTCAAAGTGAGACGCTTTCCACGATTGTGGAAAGCGTCTGTTTGTGTCTGTTATGATCAGTTTTGTCATGCTGAGCACAGCGATGCATGTAGTCGCCAATCGTGACAGTTTACAACTCTTCCAGATTGATAAGAATTCCTTCGTTGCTCCGCAGATGAACTTTCGAGAGATCGATAAGACCCTCACGATCCATAAAAGTGGAGATGACGATGTTTCCTTCAGTATGCCCTGTTACGGTCACTACCTGTTCTTGATCCGAAAAGTTAAGCGCGGTCATGTAACGCTGATCATCGTGTTGGCGCAGGTAAACGAAACAATTGACATTTTCCTGCTCAATCGACACATACGAACCAAGAGTCAAAGCCTGAATAGCTCTTCGCAGTTCAAGTAAGCGACGCTCTAACATCAGCAAGGAACGTGGGTCGTGTTGTTCTTCAGCCACATTATAGATCTGGTAGTCGCCTGCGATCGGTAACCAGGGGGTCACCTCGGCGGCACAGAAGCCTGCATGAGTACTGCCATCCCACTGCATCGGCGAGCGTTCCGGGTCCCGACTGTACTGGGGATTGACCTTCCCAGGCGGATCATGAATCAGCTCACGTGGGACTGGAACATTCAACATCCCCAACTCATCTCCATAATAACAGGTGGGAGTGCCACGTAAGGTGAGCAACAACATCTGGGCAGTCCGTGCTTGTTCGCGCCCCACGCGACTGGCAATGCGAGGCCTATCATGGTTACCCAGAACCCAGTTTGGCCAGGCTCCTGATGGAAGAGCAGCTTCGTATGTATCAACTATTTGCCGAATAGTACTTGCCTCCCAGGTTGAAGCGGTCACCAATTGGAAATTGAAAGGCAGCTGGATCTCATCTAGTTGCTCACCGTAATACTGCACTACTCGTTCTACTGGTAAATAGATCTCGCCTATAAGTACGCGCTCATCATAGCGATCCGCTACGGTTCGCATCTCTTGTACGATCTCGTGTATTTCAGGCAGATCTTGCGTATATTGACTCAATTGGCGAGACATAAGGGGATCACCCTCCTTCCAATCCTTGTTCATTGGATTATCGCGGAACTGTTCGTCTTTAAGCAGCCTCGAAAGTACATCGATACGGAAACCATCGACGCCACGGTCAAGCCAGAAGCGCAGGACATCATACATCGCCCGGCGTACATCAGGATTGCGCCAGTTTAGATCTGGCTGTTTTACATCGAATATGTGAAGATAATATTGTCCAGTCTGCTCGTCAAATTGCCAGGCAGAGCCACCAAAATTGCTCAGCCAGTTATTGGGTGGACCACCAACGGGAGCCGGGTCTCGCCAGATATACCAGTCACGTTTTTCATTCGTGCGGCTCGATCGTGACATCTGAAACCATGGATGCTCCTCAGAGGTGTGGTTGGGCACATAATCCAGAATGACCTTGAGGTCGCGTTTATGTGCCTGTTCAAGCAAGTTGTCGAAGTCTTGAAGGGTTCCAAAGAGTGGATGGACATCGGTATAATCGCTAATGTCGTAGCCAAAATCGGCCATGGGTGACGGATACATAGGTGAAAGCCAAAGCGCATCTACACCGAGCCATTGCAGATAATCTAGCCTGCTAGTGATACCATGGAGATCCCCTATCCCATCCCTATTGCTATCAAGAAAACTGCGCGGATAAATCTGATAAATAACCCCAGTTTGCCACCAGGAGTTCGAATGTTCCATTGGTTGATCTGTTTCTCCTCTCTCAGATTGCTTCAATTAGATAACTTCAGTATATCATCTGCCTTTATCACGCAATCCAAAGAGTGTGAGCCTCACAACAAAGTCTTTGTGATGTAGCTCACACTTAAGGTGTGAACTACGACCTCGTTGGTGATATAATTTTGATAACGAAAGAAAAAGGGACCCACCCACGTGTTTTTCTGCTTGCCACCACTCCTTCTCTACAAAACACTGCAGGTTGTGGGTATCACCGCAAGTAGTGCATTTCGCCCTACTCACACCAGCTCGATCAAACAGGAGGTGTAATATATGAATGTGAAAGTCCAATTCTCGCAAATGCACTGGGGTCGGGTCTTGCTGACTGGCGTTCTGGTCGTTATCCTGGTCGTTATCCTCAATACGATTTTGCCTGTGCTCGCCACAAATGTATGGAGCCAACCGGATCAAGCTCAGATTGCCATTCAGGTTTCTGCCTGGAGCACATACATTCTGCTCCTCTTGTTGACATTTGGTGGTGCCTTATGGGTTGCACGCACAGTAAAAATAGAGCCTCTTCTTCATGGCGTACTCATTGGCCTGTTCGTTGGCGTCGTCATCTGCTTCTTAAGCATGAGTTTTGGGAGTCCTGTTCTGATGGCACTGGTCACTCTGGTCCTGATTATGGCAGCTGGCTGCATCGGTGGTCTCTTTGGCAGCATTGGACGGTAGTAGTCAGCATCAAGGTACTTCTTTACCACCAACAAACAACTGACAGACTCTTTGATCTCTGAGGAGAATATAGTTGGGGTGAGTGACCCTTTTTTCCTACTATGGAATAAGGTAAGTGTTTGAGCATAATAAAAAAGAATCAGTCGGAACTATAAACTCAGCAATCCTCAAATTGAGGGAGAGCCCATTTCCCAAACATCCAATGCTTTGATTCTTGCTTTTCCTCCACTCGCAAAGAAGCCAATACCCAGACTATCTTTCCTGGACGGATAGACCCTGCTGCTCAAGCATAGTCGGTAATTTGCAAATACTTCGATCACAGAGCAATCAAGGAAAATATGTAGGAACAACGACTCATCAGCAGCAAGCGCAAGCGGGCCTGAACGAATGTCTCGCTCCACTTCCTCACTCAAGCTGGAACGCTGGCGATCGATGAGTAGCATTCCATACAAGCGATCATAGCGAATGAAGGTCTGCTCTACACCATCTGGAGCACAACGCACTCCAATACCCACCTCCATTGCTTCATCGAGCATAAACTCCACCTGTATTTCCAGGCAATCGCCTTGCATCTCCCTGAGTTGCGTGAAAGAAGTTGGCGAGACTGAAAAATCCTTTACTTGCCAATGATTGCCTCTTAGTTGTTTAAGTTCCGATGCAGGTTCAAATGTTAGCATGTTATCCGTCGATAGAGAGAGAACGCGCGGCAAGGACATAACTCCTGACCAGCCAGCAGTCCATTGGGCCTCATCACTTCGTCCCTCCCAGAGCCATCCAAATTGAAGGCGACGCCTCTTTGGGTCGAGCATAGTCTGGGGCGCGTAGTAATAACCACCGTAATCAATAATGCTCTGGGTCATTGGGGTGAATGTATGCTGAGTATAATCCCCAACAAATGCCACGGCATAGTGCAGGCTCTCCTTATAAGCCCCTTCGCGAAATCGGCTTTCATCAAAGATCGATACTACAAGCACATTTTTGTTGCCGAGAGGAAAGAAATCGGGGCATTCCCACATTGAACCTGTCCAAACTGGTGCAGTGCTGTTGCAGTCGCCTGTGTAGAATGGATGCATGTATTCCCATTCCAGAAGATTCGTCGATCGATAGAGCAGAACCGTGCCTCCGACTCCTTTGATTCCAGCTCCGACCAACTGATACCAGAGATTTCCTTCTTTCCACAATGTGTGGTCGCGAAAGGCAAGTAGATCAAGTTCCCGGGGAGGTGTAACAATCACCGGATTCCCGGGATACTTTTCCCAGGTGACCAGTTCATCAGGACTGGTGGCCACACAAGGTAATTGCTGATCTCCCCTTACACCTGTGTAAATCAACGTTGGAATGCCATTACAGTTGATGGCACAACCTGAGAAGCATCCATCTTGATCTGGCCCTGCTGGCGTTGGAGTTAACGCAATCGGCAAGTCGAACCAATGAACGAGATCTAAGCTTGCAGCATGCCCCCAATGTTTTCGTTCCCATGGCGGATCATCGGGGACATACTGATAAAACAGGTGATAGGTACCATTCCAGTAGATCAACCCATTGGGGTCATTCATCCACGCTGATGGCGGCAGGTAATGATAACGGGGACGGTGTGGATCAGAGTTGGACATTTGATGAAAGATTTGCTTCCTTTTTATATTCTATGAATACGAGCTGCTTCGACTAGCCCCTGCCCTGCAATCCATCCAGGATACGGGCATTCTTCATGTTAACTCAGTATCTCATATCAACTTAAAACCTTCCATATCCTCACATAATCACGCCTGCAGTGTGTGTAAAAAGACGCCAACTACTGGAGACCCCCTGTTTTGGGGTATAGTAATAGCAAATGATACCCCACTACACAGTTCGTCAATAGAGAGCAGGATGGAGAAAAAATGAGCATAGCTGAAGTAACTATACAAGAGCTCATGAG
>DATMNR010000146.1:0-8482 GCA_035568795.1 Ktedonobacteraceae bacterium | reverse complement strand
CATAAGCTATATCTGTAAGATTGATTACCTCGTGCTCTCGATGCGTGGAGTTATTATCCAGGCGAGCCAGTGTCAGCATACTGGTGGCCAAAGTCGACATACGATCAGTTTCAGTGACGATATCCTCCAACAATTCTGCATCCTCTGACGCCATGTGCTCGCGAGTGCGCAATAGAACTTCAGCATCCGCGCGCAGCAAAGTCAGCGGGGTTCGAAGTTCATGCGCGGCATCGCCAATGAAACGTTGCTGGTTTCTCCAGGCCAGCCGCGCCGGTTCCAGCGCGCGATTTGCCAGGAACAGTCCGCCCAGCCCTGCACCTAATAGTGTCAATCCACCGATGCTAAGTAAGAGTATGAGTATCAAAGATAGCGCATCTTGCTGTGTCTGGATTGGTTCGCCTATAACTACTACTCCTATATACCCATTACCAGTTGGGTTTGGTACTGCCTGTCCATAGCGATAGATATACCCAACCATTCCCCCTACATTAACCGTGTCCTCTGCCGAGCCTGTCTGTAACGCCTTCTTTGCCACAGTATTGCTAAGAAAAGCAGTTGGGAGTTGCGCCGTAGTGTTGTTTTGCTGCAAATTGCCATTCTGGTCAAAGCAAGCGACTAGTTCGAATAGAGGTGATCCCTGGTCAGGTGGTGGAGGAGCAAAACGGCCTGGAGAGCCAAATGACGAACATGCTCGATCAGGTGAGTCCGTGAGCCATGAAATTGCATGATATCGTGCTTGATTGGCAGTGCTGTCCTGAACAGGGGTGAGGAGGAAGTGACGGGCCCCGAGGTACAGTATCACGCTAAATATCACAAGTGCAGCACCCAACACCAGGCAATACCAGAGCGTTAAGCGAATGCGCAGCCCCTGAAACAATGCCGCCTCAGGCCCTTGCGAAAGGCGACTTTTCCTTCGCCCCAAAGGCCACCAGGAGGGAATTCTCCCGTTCATGCTGCTGCTCCTCTTGCTAATTTGCTATGCTTCAATCTTGTAACCCACTCCGCGCACAGTCTTTATTAAGGGGTGCGAATATCCCAGGTCAACCTTATCGCGTAAATAGTGAATGTAAATATCGACAACGTTTGAAAGCGCCTCCATATCGTAGCGCCACACAGCATCGACGATCTGTGTACGTGTGAGTACCCGGCCTGGATGACGCATTAAATATTCGAGAAGGGCAAACTCTTTCGCCGTTAACTCTATGACTCGTCCATCACGGCGTGCCTCATGCCCCACCAGGTCAAGCGTTAAATCACCCACACTGAGTCGCGGATTCTCGTCAAAACGTTGATCGCGACGACGAAGCAAAGCGTTAATACGCGCTAGCAACTCCTCCATTGCAAACGGTTTGGTGAGATAATCATCAGCTCCTACATTGAGACCCGTTACACGGTCTTCCACAGATCCTCGCGCCGTAAGCATCAGGACAGGTGACATAATACGCTCAGCACGCATTTGCCGGCAAACCTCAACTCCATCGATCCCCGGCAACATTATATCCAAAATAACCACATCATACGTATCGCTCAGAGCAAGATCAAGGCCAGTATTTCCATCGTGTGCTAGATCCACTGTATGACGCTCTTCCAGCAAGACACGACGTAGTAAATACGCCAATCGCTGCTCGTCTTCCACCACAAGAATATGCATCAGCCAACACCTTTCTTCCATCTCAGGTGCTCGTTAGTTCTCAGGAAACTATTCTTAGTGTACAATACCTCGCAAAAATTGGAAACATACCCATGAATATGGGTTATACCACCCATTAGGTGCTAGATGCCCCTGTTGTAGGGACAGGGGGGTGGATGATGTGTGGTGGGGGCGCTTGCGCTGTCCTGGCCACTTTTCCCTTTCAACACCTGATAGTTGGTGGAACCACTTTTGTTATCTTGCTTCCCTTCCACTTGTCATCCTGAGCGTAGTGTAATGGTTACCATCTTCGTGACCGTTCCTGAGTCTCTACGTCGTAGACCAGCAAGCGAACGGTTCTCATGCGTTGAGATCAAGCGCTCACATTTCCAGACGGCTACGATGTAGGGAACCACTTCGGGTTACGAAGATGGTAACTCATACACGTAGCGAAGGATCTCGCTCCCTGGGCAGCAATGCCTATCCGCACTCACCATCACAGTGCATCGCCCCAACTCCTGAGTGAATATTGTTACCTACCGACTATACAGAGACACGACTGAATTAAGTGTTCCTGTATCTAGTCCAACCCTCCTCTTGATAGCCAATATCCTGAGGCATTCCATGGCCCTCTTGCTGGTACGATGCTATCAATCGCTCTTGCATCTGCTCGAATGTAACAGCATCGATCTCACCTGCTGCATACCGTCGGCGAAGTATCTCTAAAGCAGAAACACCACTAGATTTCGTGCCAACAATATCCGCCAGCATTGGTCGTATCGTAGGCATGAGCCAACTTAGAATTGCCCAGGTAAGACCAATCAACAAAGCGATCAAGAATAACGTACCCAATACTGAAATAAACATCCCTGGCCCCCAGAAAAACCCATTACCTCCAGGAGGTCCATATATCCAGTGATGTCCAAATCTATGCATACCAACATCCTTTCACATGATGAACAGCTACACTTGTTGAGTTGTTGGAGTGGAGGGAGAACCCTGAACAGGTATCCCCTGAATCACCCCGGTCACCTTCCCGGAAGAATCTGTTTGCATTTCAATCTGTACCTGTACTCCACTCGTATTTGCACCGGATTTCGATAGCAAAGCTGTCATACGCCAGCGAGAATCACGGTTACGGAGATCAGTCAAATATCCCTGGTAGAGTGATTTAGATGCATCCTGACTAAGTCTTACCTGCGTCGAATTGATAGTCAGTTCTCCGTCTTGACCACCGAAATTCTCTTGTGTACCATTAAGTATAATTGTAAGAACCCCTTGCGCGCCATTGCTCAAAGTAGCATTAATGCGTAGTGTCACAGCACCACTGCTATCTGGGCCATTCTGTGCCAGCGTTCCTTGTAGCGATGCTGTAAACGGGGCTGCAAAGGGAGGGCTCGTATTGTTGCCTTGTGAAGTAGAGGGTGTTTTTTGTAGTGGGGATGGTACTACTGATTGCGTTAGACTTTTCCCAGAAGTAACGCCATTGGCTAGCGCATTCCAGCCAGGTTGTAATGGGCCCACAATCGTAAAGATCAATCCAGCCAGTATAGCCAAACCAACCAGTGAAGCTATAACTGGATGTGATCGCCCGCGATCATTGGCTGGAACGAGCAAGCGCCAGCAAAGCAATCCACCAACGAGAGCAATGCTTCCCCCGTAGATAGCCAATCCCCACCAGGTTTGTGTATCGCTTCCTGTTGCAATTCCATGTACGGTAACAAGCCCGTAAACGCCTAATGTAAGTATATGCAATCGGCGCCACCAGGCATAACCAATCAGTGGGCGCAGCCACGTGCTGATGCCGATAGCTATCCCCAGATAGAGTGCGATAATGCCAAGAGCCATCCACGTTTCCCGGTAATGGCTGACGAAAGGGATGAATATCTCGTTCCATCCAAAACGTGTGAAAGAATCAATCCACACCGCCAGGATATGAACACCAACAAATACGACACTAAGCAGCGTCAAAAAGTTGTGTAGTTCACTATTGAGCAATCGAGGCCAGTAGCTGGGCGATTGTAACTGCATCGTCAGCGCAAGTCCAACTGCAACCGCCAGTGTGAGTAAAATATATGCGGTAAACCCACCAGTCCGTGCTACATTCCAGGTCACCGTTTGCCAGACGCTCATAGCCCCTCCTTATATAAGCTGGACAGGCCTTAGCTCCACAGTTTTCCATGTGCTATCCTCATGGCTTAGTCCGCTGGAGCAAATATTCAGGAAACACCAGATCCAGAGGATGGTTGCTGCCCGAAGCCGCCGGATCCAAAATTATTTCCTCCTTGTTGATCAAAGAAACTACCGTTAGAGGGTTGGGTTACAGGCGTCGAATGAGAAGGATTCACTTGATTCTGATTTGCCGCAGCACCAACCTGGTGAAATGCTACAAGCCCACTCAATATGCCAAATACCATCAGGGACGCTACGATCAGCCTTTTCTTGTAAACATTCACAAGCTCTAACGCTTGAGTCTTTGGCATACGCTCTTGTGGTTTTGGATTCTGAACTCTTTGTTGCCATTCCTGATACTGTAGAGATGCAGGCTGCTGGCTGCTGCGTTCCATGTTATACCTACCTTAGTAGAACTGATTCTCTCGTGATATCCACGAAAGAGGCCTGCCATTTTCCCATAGTAATACTCGGGCTTATTTTTCAATATACCCAATCATACGCCACGCTTATTAATTTTGCATTGGAAAAATATGAGAATTTTCCAATAATTGCCCCTCAACTTTCATATTCAACTTCTCGTCGGCAATTCTCGCGTTGTGCGTTTGGTTGTTAACTGCTTCTCCTTTTGACGCCACTCGCGTGCAGACACGAATAGTTCACGAAAAGCTCGCAATATCACGCTCAGCTTCGCACCCGTAGCTTGTCCGTGCAGACGAGGCAGATGAATGACACCAACTTCCTTGTAGCTACATCCAGCGCGTTTCAACCTGTACAACAATTCTGCATTGATCATCGCCCCACGGGTCTCCAATGGATGTTGGTGTACGAACTCTGTATGCAAAAGTTTGAAAGCGCAGTCCACATCGCGAACATGAACCCCCAATACCAAACCAATTAGTTGTTTCCACCCCCACGCATTGAGCTTGCGCATCCACGAATCTTGTCGATCTACGCGATACCCAATGACAGCATCATATGTATCAATCAGTGGGAAAAACTCCTGCAGGTCCCGAATATCAAACTGCCCATCAGAGTCCATGAAGAAGACCAGTTCCTTTGTCGCCGCTTCAAAGCCACTCACCAATGAAGCTCCATAGCCCTCGTTAGTTTCATGATTAACAAGACGAATACGAGGGTGCACATCAACAAGTGCTGCAACAATCTCCCCTGTTTGATCGGTGCTCCCATCATTGACAACCAGGATCTCAAAATCCATGCGCCATGATTTCAGCTCATACAATACTGCAAAGACAGTGCTGGCAATAACCTGCTCTTCGTTATATGCTGGCAGAACAACAGAGATACTGTGGCTGCTGATTCGCCCATTCTCATCCTCATTCTCAATCACACTTGACTGCTCATATCCTCTAGAATAGTTTAATCTTTGTCCTTCTAAGATAAGTCCTTTGGCTCCATATTGCATAGGGGTGGGAACGCTTCTCATTTCGTCTTGCCTGACCTGTAGGGTAGCTGCGCAGCAGCGTTGGCAAGACGGATAAGTGTCAGCAACGTCCCTTACAGGTACATCGAGTCGCGTATGCTCATTACGTTCCTTGTTCACAAACACCCAAAGACTCATCCCCAGATAAGAAATGAGTGCCGTACCAGAGATAGCAATCACTTTCGAAGCATTCGCCCAGATCGTTGGATTAATCAGTATAGGATGCAAGGCATTACTGGCAAGCCAGAGAATGCTGCTGCTCCATCCAATACCAAACAACGTAGTCACAACGAAGCGCACTACTTCTCTCCAAGTCGTCCTCTGACGGAAGCCGAAGGTCCAATATTTATTCAAGAGAAAACTGTTGACTGCACCTATACTGTACGCTATTGCACTGAAAATTAAGATCATCCGCGTACTGTTTGTCGGCAACAGCAGCAGTAGCATATTTAAGATCAGTAAATCCACTATAGTATTTAATCCGCCAACCAGACCAAAACGAAGTACTTGCCCAATCCCGCGTTTCTGGCCAGGATCATGTTGATGGTCGGAATCTTGCTCGTTCCGATAAGATTGAACAGAATTGAGGACTTCAAATGTTTCTCTATATTGCAAATCAGAAGTTTCTATCACGAATACATCCTCTCAAAAAAGTGCGTAGCCCTACCTATCCTTAAACAACTTAATCTGGGTGGCCATTGGTACACATTCATCGACCCTGCCTACTACCGGCCGTAGGTGCCGATTCATCGGCACTCGGTGACTTTACCCTCATCCAGATCAAAATGCTCAAAGCATTGAGGGCTACATAACAGGTTCTATAAAGCGACACACAGACGGGTAAGTGTCTCTTTAGCTCCTCGCTTTTTTTAGCTTAGCAGGTGATGATGAAAATGCTATTGGAAGAAGATGAGAAAATTCTCATGCACTTTGGTTGCATCTTATGGTAGGCTTGATACTATACGATGCGTCATATCTCTTTCTGAAACTCATTTTTCTACGAAAAATTATCGTAAGTAGGAATTGGATACAATGAGCGAACGCATAAAACTCAGTGCATTAAGTGCTCTGTTACTGCTTGCACTGGTTTTTTCGGTCTTATCCACTGCAAATACCATTCAAGCGGTTCGAAATCTCCAATTGCAGAATCATGATGTCAAGGCGGGAAAGGTGAATACGATTCGTGCCTGGATGACAGTTCCGGCTATCTCTCGTATTTATCACGTCCCCGAGAATTACGTGTATCGTTCACTAGAAATTTCCAGTCCTGTATCGTACCATCATGTGACTCTGTATGAGATTGCGACTCGCAAACATCAACCTGTGGATCAGGTCCTACATACCCTACAGCATGCCATTTTGATCTACCGTCAGCAGCATCCAGGCATCACTATGCAGTCGCGAGTGTATCATTCCTCCAAAAATCATCTAGCACCAGTATTAGGGAGAGCAGAACCTTGAACGCATTCTTTATCAGTGCTCTACAACAATATGGCTATCCGGCTCTCTGGTTGATCGTTTTCGTTGCGGCCGTTGGTGCTCCCATTTCGGGTAATTTGCTCCTTTATGCTGCAGGAGCCTTTGTCGCCTTTGGCGACTTCAATATCTTCATCCTGTTTCCTGTCGCCGTAAGCGCTGCTGTGTTGGGTGACAATCTTGGCTATTTCATTGGCCGTTGGGTAGGAACTCCTCTTCTCAGTTGGCTTGAAAGACAGCAGCGTTTTCAATTTATCTCGCCGACTGCATTGGCGCGAGGGCGCGCGTACTTCAGGCGCAAAACAGCATGGGCTATCTTTATCTCTCGATTTTTTATCGTCGCTCTTGGTGGTCCGATAAACTTGCTAGCAGGAATCGAGCAGTATCCGTTTCGAAACTTTTTGCTCTGGGATGTTTGTGGTCAGATACTAGGAGCAGCCATTCCTCTCAGCCTCGGTTATATTTTCGCTGAAAGCTGGGAGGAAGTAGCTGGTATTCTTGGAGCCTTTTCAGGCCTTTTTCTTGCTCTCCTTACAGCTATTCTTCTTACCGTTCTCCTGGTGCGAAAAATACGCCAGAGGAGGGCTTCAATTGCTTTTAAAGTTGAGGAGTATACCAGTCTCCAACCAATTGTAACTAATGTTGAACATGATACTAGTCCATTGCCCATCCCTGAATAAGAGGCTCTAACAATGAGAGTATCGAAATCCACCATTTTGATTCTTACTACCCATACAGGTGGTGGGCACCTCAATCTCGCGCAATCACTGAAGGGAATGCTTGACACACGCTACAATGTTGTTATTGTGAATCCACAGTCCGAGGCTGTTGACCGCCGTTATACCTCAGCCAGCCGGCATTTTGTGAAGCTGTTAGAGTGGCAATTCACTCTCACGGACAATATTTTAGGCTCATTCTGCGTGCAACAAGTGGTTACACTGCTTGATAATGGGCGCATACTCAACGTCATACAGCATATCCAACCTCAACTTATCATAACAACACATGCACTCTTATCATATCCAGTCGCTCGCGCAAATGAGAAGAGCCGAAAACGCGTCCCTCTTGTCTTTCAACTCACAGATCTGGGACGATTGCACATGACCTGGTTTATTGAGAAGCACGCTGATGCCTATCTTGCCCCAACAAATGAAATCTTTGTTCAGGCCTTGAAACAGGGTATCGCCAGGGATCGCTTACACCTCACAGGGAGACCGATACGTCACCAATTTTTAGATGCCCCTGTCAATGTGAAAGAGAAAACACTCGCTATTCTGGGTTTTGATCCTGCGATCTTTACCATCTTTCTCCAGGGAGGTGCAAAAGGCTCAGAGGGAATCGATAGGACTATCAAGACTTTATTGAATATGGATATGCCGGTACAAATAATCCTCGCAGTTGGCAATAATGAGGCCATGGCATTACGTTATGTGGGTATCAAAAAAGTCCGAGTGCTACCCTTTACTGAGACAATCGCTCCCTATATGGCTTCCGCTGATGTGATAGCTGGCAAGGCCGGAGCTAGCTTTATCTCCGAATCGTTCATGCTAGAGAAACCGTTTATCGCGACAGCTTGCATTTCAGGCCAGGAAACTCCCAACCTTCAATTCATTAAGCGGCACAATTTGGGCTGGGTTTGCCTGGAAACAAGTGCCCAGAAAGAGGTTTTTGCTAGCATAACAAGCAACCCAGGTTTGATTACAGAAAAAGAGCGCAGTATCTGCGCTTTCAAAGCCTGGAATGTGCGGGCGAATCAACAC
>DATMNR010000145.1:0-16439 GCA_035568795.1 Ktedonobacteraceae bacterium | reverse complement strand
CTGCGCAGACACGCTGATATCTCCGCCTTTCTCCAGGCGTTTACGGGCAGTCAGCGCTTGATCCTGGATTATGTGCAGGAGGAGATCCTTGAGCCCTTGCCCCAGGTACAGCAACGCTTCCTGCTCCAGACATCGGTGCTGGAGCGGATGAATGCCGATGTCTGCCAGGCGCTGACCGGAGAGCAGGTCAGCCAGCAGATGCTGGAGTCGCTGGAGCGCGCCAACCTCTTTCTGGTTCCGCTCGACGAGGAGCGGCGCTGGTATCGCTTTCACTCGCTCTTCCGCGAGGTGCTGCTGGCCCGCTTACAGGCCACCCAGCCCGACCAGGTGTCCCGCCTGCACCGGGAGGCAGCACTCTGGTATCAGCAACTGGGGTGGCTACATGAGGCGATTCCTCACGCGAGGGCCTCGCAGGACTTCTTGTTCATGGCTGAGTTGCTGGAGGGCTATGTCGAGCGTTTGTCTCTGCAAGGAGAACTGAAAACGCTTCTCACCTGGATCAAACAACTCCCCCAAGAGGTCTTGCGCGCACATCCTCGCCTGGCCACGAGCTATATCTTAGCGTTCAATTTCCTGTCCCCATTCTCCGATGGGGAGGAAAAGGAGTATCTGAACCTTCTCTGGGTCGGCGTGGAGCAGACGTTGCAGAGCGAAGGTCAGACCCGTCTTTTGCTCGCCGAGCGCGACCAACTGCACCATCGGATTATGATTCTCCAGGCCTGGAGACTGGCGAAACAGGCGCTCTCTGATGGCAATGTGGAGCAACTGAGCAAGCTTGCTGAGCAGATGCAGCACATGCCGCTGGATGACGACGCCGCGTGGCAGTTGCAACGTCTGGTTATCTTTGGTATGGCATCTCGTCTCGCGGGGAATTTTCCCCCGCTGGTGGCAGCCTTACAGGAGGGCAGGAAGAGAACCCAGATGATGCAGAATCGCTCCCAGGAGGTACAACTCCTCTGGGGGCTGATTGTCGCTTTGATCGCCTTGGGGCAGTTGCGGCAGGCACACGTCCGCTCCCAGGAGTTCCAGCGGTTAGTCGACCGTCTGGGAAGACCACTCCCAGAAGCGGCGTATCCCGATTTATTTCAGGCTCAGCTTGCGTACGAATGGAACCAGTTGGAGATCGCAAAAAGCGCTGCTCAGCATGCGATTGAGAAGACGGAACCCATGCAGTACCTGGACATTCTCATGGGGGCCTATGAGATGCTCGGGCGTTGCTGCATGGCTCAGGGCGATTTGATCGGCGCTGAATACGCTGTACGTGAGATGGAGCAGGTGAATCAATCTGCCGGGATCCAGATCTTTCGTCCCGGGATCGAAAGTCTCTGGGTCCAGCTCTGGCTGGCCCAGGGCCACCTGATCCAGGCAGTGGACTGGGCCAAGCACACCTCCTACCGTCAGGATGCCCTCTTCTACAACCGCGAAAGCGCCTACCTGGCGCTGGTACGCGTCTATCTGGCCGAGCTACGGTATCCACCTGCCTTGCAGTTGCTCGCAGCACTGCTCAGCGCTGCCGAGCAGGTTGCGCGAGTGGGGAGTATGGTCTCCATCCTGGCGCTGCAAGTAGCCACTGTGCAAGCGTCGGGTGCCACGCAAGAGGCACTTAGAGTGCTTCTTCGCCTGCTCACAGTAGCGGAGCCTGAGGGATATATGCGTGTCTTTCTCGATGCTGGAGAGCCGATGCACCAGGCCCTCGAGGCATTTCTCACCACAGAGCAGGAGACTGTTCCTCCGGTCCTTGCTGCCTACGCTCGTACCGTGTTCGATGCTTTTGCCAGCGAACAGCGCGAGATAGTCACAAAGCAGAGCATTCCCCTGATCTCCACATCGCTGCCACGCCTTTCCTCTCAAGCTGCACCACAGCTCCTTGAGCCGATTACTCCACGCGAGCAGGAGGTGCTGCACCTGCTGGCCAAAGGGGCTACCAATCAGGAGATCGCAGACCACCTGGTGATTTCCCTCACGACGGTTAAAAAACATGTCGGTAGCCTTCTGCTGAAGCTGGCAGCGGAGAATAGAACTCATGCGGTGGCACGAGCTCGGGAATTATCTTTGCTCTGACTCCCTGTTGCATCGTTGGGTTCTCTGCTCGACTTTCAGCACCGCAGATCCCGAGGCCACGATCCCGGTGTCCTTTTGGCCCCCTGACTCCTTCCCCTCTCCGTAAAGAAATGGCACCTCAAAGTAGACTTTTGGCTCCTGTGCTTTTCCCTCTGGCACAGTATCCTTGTTCTACAGAGAAGCATGGAAATCCGAACGGAGTAGAGGAGTATGAGATACACAATCCGCGTTAAGGGACATCTGGACCCCTTCTGGCAAGAGTGGTTTGATCACCTCGTGATCACGCACGAGGGAGATGGCACCACTCTGCTTTCAGGTCCCCTCAAGGATCAGGCGGCGCTCTACGGCATCCTCTTCAAAATGCGCGATCTGGGGCTGATGCTCCTCTCGTTGGAGGCGAGCGCAACTATGCAGCAGGTAGAGGAGTGAGCAGCGTCTTTCCGGCTTCGTCCTCCTCGCTTCTCTTGTGCGGACGACACGGAACGTTTCCTAAGTAATTGAAGACAAAAATGAGGAGCAGAAATGAACACATCACTACATCATCCCAACGACGATACAACCACACCAGTGCTGATTGGCGGTGGCGCCAAACCAGCCGCCCTTGCGACCCCGGAGGCAACCGGGTGGCTCGCGCTCGGCGCCGTCGCAGGCCCGATCCTGTTCACACTGGCCTGGGTCGTCCTCGGTTTTCTGAGCCCAGGATACACAGCCTGGGGCACCTGGATCGCGCCCTACTCACCAATCAGCCAGGGAATCAGCGGCCTGGGACTCGGCATCACCGCCCCATTCATGAACACGGCCTTCGTGTTCAGCGGTCTCCTGATCCTGGCCGGCGTGGTCGGCATCTTCCAAGGCATCAGGGAGATGGGGGCCCTTGCGCGTTGGAGCTGTACCGTGCTGCTCGCGCTCTCGCCACTGGGCATGGTGGTAGACGGCATCTTCACCTTGGAGTCGTTCCTGCCTCATATGGTGGGCTTCCTCCTGGCCGTTGCGAGCCCGGTGCTGTGCTTCGTGGTTATTGGGCTCTTGCTTCGCCGCGTCCCGCGCTGGCGGCAGTTCGGCAAATGGCTGCTGCTGGGCAGTCCGATGACGCTGGCGCTGGCGGTCCTGTACTTCCTGACCTTCTCGCCCACCGTAGCGGGGACTCAAACCGGGGTAGCCGGGCTGACGGAGCGCATCCTGGCCGTCGAGGTCTTCGCCTGGTTTGTGGCCATGGGATGGCTAGCCTTCCGCCGGGCGTCTCAGCCGGTCAGTTTGTGTGGCTGATGCACTTGGTAAACAATTCTACAATAACGATATAATGAGAAAGGAATCCTTATGAACAGAGCAGCAAGAAAAGCACTGATTATTGGCTGCGGGGTCGCTGGACCCGTCGTCGCCTTGTTTCTGCAACGGGCAGGCATCGAGGCCGAGATCTATGAGGCCAGAGCTGAATCTACCGATTATGGAGGCAGTTTCCTGAACATGGCTTGCAATGGGTTCGGCGTGCTCAAGACGCTCGGGCTCGACGACCAGGTGTCATGCCAGGGATCTCCAATTCCTCGCATGATGATCTGGAGCGGGAAAGGCAAGCGTCTTGGCGAGGTACGCAACGGCGCAAGGGTGGAAGTGGGAGCCCCAAGCATCAATATACTGCGATCCCGTTTGCATCTGGTGCTGCGTGAGGAAGTCGAGCGCAAGGGAATCAAGATGGCCTTTGGCAAGAAGCTTGTTGGCCTCTCGACACGTGAGCAAGGAGTGATTGCCACCTTCGAGGACGGAACCACAGCCGAAGGCGCTTTCCTGGTTGGCTGTGATGGAGTGAATTCTCACACCCGCCAGCTCATCAATCCCGAAGCTCCCACCCCGCAATACACAGGCCTGATCAGTACAGGTGGCTTCGTGCAGCACTCGAGCTTTCCTCCCACCCCGGACACGATGCACTTCGTTTTTGGCAAGCTGGCCTTCTTCGGTTATCACATCGGCTCTTCTGGAGAGTTGTACTGGTTTGTCAATTTCCCACAAAAAGAAGCGCCCGCAAGGGGAGATCTAGACATGATCGTAAGCGATGAATGGCAAGAGCGCATGCTCGATCTCTTCCGGGGGGATCTGCCTCTCATCTCCGAGATGATTCGGGCGACGGAGAGCGCAATAATCGGCTATCCGATCTATGATATCTCCACGCAGCCCATCTGGCATAAAGGTCTGGTGGTCCTGGTCGGTGATGCGATCCACGCGGTCTCGCCCAATGCTGGACAGGGCGCATCGCTGGCCATAGAGGATGCGATGGTCCTGGCAAAGTGCTTGCGAGACCGAGAGGATCACGCACTCGCCTTTGCGACCTATGAGCGTCTACGTCGAGAACGCGTCGAGCGCATGGTCCAGCATGGGCGCAGCGCGGGTCAGGGGAAGGTTATGACTAATCCGATCCAGGTATGGTTTCGGGACATGCTCACGCCGTTCTTCCTCAGGCTCTTCGCCAACCCTGCCGCACTCGACTGGATCTACTCCTATAAGGTCGATTGGGACGAGCCGGTGAAAGCACCCTCCTGAGTGCCGAGATTGAACTCTGTATCCCGGCTCGGCAGGGCATGCCCCTGGTTCGCGCCTTTATTGCCAGCAGCCACCAGGTGATCGGACTGACCAGAACATCCGACAACTCTGGAGTCTAGTGATGTGAAACCATCATGACGAAAGGAAACTGATGAAACAGCAGATAGCGGGAACGTCCCCACGCTCTTAGAAGGGCGTGTTGAGCCCATAGCTCTTCCGCTCAACGATCCACTGGCTCGGATTGATGGGCTGCTCAATGCCATCGTCATCCAAACCGATACGCCTCAGCAAGTGACGGTGATTGGACCAGGAGCGGGACGCTTTCAGGCAGGCCAGGGGATGTTGGCCGACCTGATGCCATCGCCAAATCACAATGAAAAGGCTCTTTATACCGGAAATAGCCTGTCGAGTGCTTGCTTAGCACTGTTGGCACTTGGCAAATTGGCAATAATTGTCCGAAAATGATATTCTAGAAATCTAACATTGAATGCGAACTTGCAAATTTAAAGAACACAAATATGCCAGATCAATCATCTCTTTTCGGATCAGATACCCCAACAGCCGCAAAAAAGAATCTATCGACTGGGGAGCCACTCGCGGCACGTATGCGACCCCACACGCTGGACGAAATCCTCGGACAAGAACACCTTTTAGCTCCTGGACGAGTACTACGCCGTAGCATCGAAGAGGATCGCATTCCCTCGATGATCTTATGGGGTCCTCCTGGCAGCGGTAAAACGACCCTGGCTGAGGTAATCGCTCGTCTGACCCACGCGCACTTCGTGACACTCAGCGCTGTGTCGGCGGGTGTGGCTGATCTGCGAAAAGTGGTGGAAGATGCAAGGAAACTCAAACAGTTCTCCGGGCAACGCACTATCCTGTTTATCGATGAAATACATCGCTTCAACAAAGCGCAACAAGATGCCATCCTGCCCCATGTCGAGCGCGGAGTTGTCACACTAATTGGAGCAACGACCGAAAATCCAAGCTTCGAGGTGAACTCGGCTCTCCTATCTCGTTCGCGCACCTTCGTCTTAAAAGGCCTGAATGAAGAACAAATAGTAATCATCCTCCGACGTGCATTGGAAAATAAAGAGCGCGGCTTAGGTCGTCTTGATATTACTATCGACGAGGAAGCGCTACAACAGATTGCCATTTTTGCAAATGGTGATGCTCGAACTGCTCTGAATGTATTGGAACTGGCAGCGCAGGCAGGTGGAGATGCATCAAAAGAACACGCTCCAATACATATCACGCTTTCTACGGTTGAGGAGGCAATGCAACATCGTGCTTTGCTCTATGACAAAGGAGGCGACCAGCATTACGATATCATCTCCGCCCTGCATAAGTCTCTGCGTGGTTCTGACCCCGACGCCGGACTGTACTGGTTAGCACGTATGCTCGAAGCTGGCGAGGACCCACTGTATATCGTACGTCGCCTTATTCGCTTTGCTTCCGAAGATGTAGGTATGGCTGATCCTCAAGCGCTCCTGGTGTGTGTAGCAGCGCAACAGGCGGTGCATTTTGTGGGATTACCAGAAGCAAACCTTGCACTCGCACAGGCAGTCGTACACCTGGCAACAGCACCTAAAAGTAATGCACTGTACGAGGCATACAGCCGCGTGCAGGAAGATGTACAGCAAACCCGCAATAACCCGGTCCCTCTTTGGATTCGCAATGCGCCTACACAGCTTATGAAGGACCTCGATTACGGCAAGGATTACAAGTACGCGCATGATTATTACAAAGATATGCAGATCGAGGATTCCGAGAGGCCTCCAGCCACACAGATCCAGGAGTATTTGCCTGAGATCCTGAAGGGGCGCAGTTATTACAAGCCTGGTCATCAGGGAAAAGAAGCCAGCATCAAGAAGTGGTTGGAGAAACGGCGAGAAAACATGAATCCGTCGTAGCCAATGAAGTATCGAAAGAATTTCTACCCATTCACACCCAATTGATTGAAGGTTTCTCGCGCGCTCTTAAGTAGTGCCTGTCCTCGCTCCCGATCGCCATCTTTATCACGCGCTAGATAATAAAGTCCATACGCCTCTTCGCTACGCGCATGCTCTACCACATCGTCAATTGCACGAAGAATTGCAAGGGAACGTTCGAAACAGGGCTGTGCTTTATCAAATCTACCCTGAGCCTGCCAGATGCGACCCTGCAAACGTTCGCCAATTGCCGGCAACTGGCGATATTGACGATCAAGTGCGAGTTGCATTGCTTGCTCGAGATACACTTGAGCATCTTCTGCCTTACCTGCATACAAATATGACTTTGCTGCCTGTACGAGCAAGTAAGGATAGACCATGGAGATTTCACCTTCAATTTTTGCTAACTGCAAAGCCTCTAGAATAGCTGAGATAGCTTGATCCCAATTGCTTTGCCAACCGGCACACACACTACGGCACCATAACACCCTGGCTTGTAAATCCGCATCGTGCAGCATACTCCCAATAGCATATGCCTTATCGCCTATCTGTTGTGCGTCATCCCAGCGGCCCTCCTGCACTGCCAGGAAGGCCAACACAAGATTCGCCCAACCCTGAGCACCCACGACGCCGTGTAATTGGGCGTTCTTAAGAGCTGCGTGTGCTGCTTCCTGCCCCTGAGGGATTTGACCAAGTAGCATATAAGCCCAGGCCGCGGAATAATTCATCATCGGTTCCCAGTCGGGTTTGTTTGAGGTGCGGCAGAACTCTACTCCCTTTAAAGCAAATGTAAGCATGTGTTGAGGAGATTCGGTGAGGAAAGCACACCATGACCTCGACCATAATGTGACAACTGAGATAAAAGGATCATTTCCTCCTACCTGCTCATGCAGTTCATCGGCACGTTGTAATTTTTCAAGTGCTTCTGGGGCCGCGCCCATAACAGTCGCTGCCAAACTCCACTCAGCATAGGCTTTTGCATATATAGCAGTCTGATCAGGGTGTGTTGCAATGCTTTCGAGAGCAGATTGAATATATTTGATGGACTCCAACTCTCGTCCCTGCCAGTGGCAGATGAATGACAGGTCAAGGTACGTTTCAGCTTCTTTTACGTCATCTCCAAGGTCTCGCCAGAGCGCGCAGGCCGCCAGACCTGCTTTCATAGCGCTATCCAATTGTCCCGTATAGAGGTAGATGTTGGCCAACTGGCCTAACAATGCGGCACGACGCGGGCGTTCTTCATCGCCAATTAAGAGATCAAGGGCGGTTTTAACATAATTCCCTGCATCTACAAAGGCATAGACGCTTCTCGCATGATCTGCAGCCTTCAACAAGTAGTCTACTGCCTTTGTAAAATTCTCAGTCATCTGGTAGTGATATCCCAACTGGCTGTAGTAGGGTTGCAGGTGGGCAGCATAATACGCCTCGATTGCTTGCGCTACCTGACGATGTAATGTGCGTCGACGCAAAGGATTCAGCCATTGGTACATTACTTCACGAATTTTGTCATGCGTAAATGCAAGATCGATATCCTGACCATAATACGCAATAGCATCGCTTCCAATAGGGTTTGCGCTGATCAACGAACAAAGAATTTGAATCTGAATTGCGTTATCAATATGTTCCGCTATGACTTCTTCCGAGAGATTGCGAGCCTTACAGAGCAGCGCAGAGCTAAATTGACGCCCCAGGACAGCAGCAAGAGTGAGCGTGGCACGACAATCGGGCAAGAGATTGACGAGACGACGTTCAATCAACAATCTAACACTCTGCGGTATCTCTAACTCGGTTGCCTTCACAGTGCTTTGCCAGCGCTCTCCCGTCCATACAATCTTGCCTTCGATGATGAGCGATCTGATAGCCTCGCCTATGAAAAAGGGATTCCCCTCTGTATGACGATAAATCTCTCCCGCAAAAACAGGTGTTACAGGTTGCCTTGCCATGTTAATCAAAAGTTGTTGCACCTGCTCTTCTGTCAAGCGTTGTAAATGTAATTCCTCTCCTACTCCATTCCGTTGCAAAGCAGCTATCAAACCACGCAAGGGATGAGCCTCATGTACTTCACCTGCACGGTAGAGGAGCACATAAAACGGCTGTGTGTTGTTTTTATTAGTGCCACTCACACTCTCGAAGGGGCTGACTCCTCCCTGTACTGTCAAATAGTTCAGCAAGTGCAATGTTGCGGCATCAGCCCACTGCAGGTCATCCAGTACAAGAGTAAATGGGCGTTCAACTGCCAATGTGTTGAAATAGCGAGCGACCGCATTATAAAGATTTCGGCGTTCTGGTTCTGGGCCAAGCGGTTCTGGTTCTGGTAATTCTGGCAATTTAAGACGAATCTCCGGTACAATCTTTGCCAGATCAGAAGCACTGGTTCCCAACATGGAGCGCAATTTCTCAGGGCTGCAAGTCTGTACATGCGCATTGATAGCATCGACTATTGGCTGATACGGAAGCTGTCCACTCATTTCATAGCAGTAACCCCAAAGAATGGTTGCTTGCTGCGATTCTTCACACCAGCGCGTAAAATCTTTAGCAATGCGCGTCTTACCTATACCAGGTTCTCCACTGATAAAAACAACTCGTCGTTGCCCATGCTGGACCTGTTTAAGGGCACGGCGCATAAGAGAGATTTCCTCTTCGCGTCCAACCAATTCAGCCTGTAAAATACGTTCAGGATCCAAGGGGGATGGACCTATCGACTCCTCGAATTTCTCATTTAAATGTAGCTCCCCCGTACCCTGCAACAGTTTTTCATTGGGTGTATCTGCTGGTGGAGCAGATTCCTCCTGGGTTACAGTCATTACTGCTACATGCTTGTCTTCGAGCCTTGATTCGCGTAGATCAATAGAAATCTGACCCATTTGGATCTGGCGATAGAGTTCGTTGGTTTCAGGCAAAGGAGAGGCCTGCAGCTCTTCCTCTAATATTCTACGCAACAACACATACTGATTAAGGGCTTCGCTGCGTCGACCCATGCGAGCATACACAAGCATAAGTTGACGATGCGTTTGCTCATCAGCAGAGTTACTTTCGAGTAATTCTAGCAAGTATTCAGAAGCGCGCACCCCATTTCCAATCATCAGCGACAGCTCAGCTCCGTTTTCCAATAACCAGCTATGAACACGGCGTAGTCGATCACGCCTACGCTGTGTCCAGTCTTCATACAGATCCTCAGGTAAATAATCTCCATGATAAAGAGCTAACATAGCATCAAACTCTTCGAGGAACGTCTGAATGTTACTCTCTGATTCTTTGCCCTTGCGGCTTCGCATCTGAGCCTGTAGTTGTCTGGTAGAAGATTCAAAAATGTCGGCGTCGATTTTCAAACTTGCTGGGATGAGCAAGAGGGTATCATGTTCGAGCTGGATAAAGCTAGAAGAGCTGCCTTTGCCTGATGGCAGATCAGGCTCCAAAGCTCTGCGTAATAAATAGAGCGTTTTGCCAAAGGAATTAGCCGCCTGTTCGAGGGAAGACATCGGCCAGAGGATTTCCTGCACTTGCTCGCGGTGGAGGCGGTGTTGTTCTACTGAAAGTAAGAGTTTGAAGAGTTCGACAACTTTACGACGATTCCAATTCCCACTAGTGAGTTGCTCTTGATTGCGGCAAATCTCAAATCGACCTAGCGTAGATACCTCTAGAGTTGTGGTTATGTTTAGCATGCGCGACCCCTCTCCGGTGAAGAGTCGCTTACGTTCACATTTTTCGCATAATCCATCACGATATCCCTCCTTCATCCAACAGCTACACCAAAGAAAACGCATCTACATATTCTTTTTGATCACCAGAGAATGCCGACCATTTGTCTATCAAATGTGCTCATCTTATCGATACATATCATTATCAGACTCAGCAACTTACGTGTCAATAGTGTCGGTAGAATTGCGGTAATCCTGCGGTAATCGATAGGCAAAGCAGAGGTAATATACTCCAAATATACTTGCAAAAATAGAGAAGTAAAAAGAATCCTTTGAATCGCAGGGAGAAGAATGACATGACTGTTATGACCCTTGAAGCGCCATCAATATTTGTATTAACACCTAAAGCTATAACTTCGGAGCGTGAAAAAACAACTTTCTCCCAAAAACCTTTAAACAGTAATGGGGCCTCCCTGCAAGATACATTGCGAGCAGCAACGAAGCAAGAAGTCGCCGCAAAGGTTTTGGTAAAACCCCAACCAACAGATGAACAGCTTATTTCAGCAATTTGCCAGGGTAAGGAATCTGCAATTGAAACGCTCTACGAACGTTATCATCGTTATGCTTATGCTCTGGCATACCGCATTTTGCGCGATCCAGTGGCCTCGGAAGATATCGTGCAAGATGCATTTCTCTCCATCTGGCGCAAAGCATCCTCGTATCAGGTGCAAAATGGAAGTGTGCAAAGCTGGATTCAAGCAATTGTTCGAAACAGAGCAATTGATAAAATACGCGCATCGGCCCATCGCGACTACCAATGGATACCATTACAGACCGACAATGAGCAAGATCCACCAAGTGAGCAGCCAGATGTATGGGAACAGGCCTGGCAAAGCGAACAGCACAGAATCATTAGCGAAGTTATGGAACAAATCCCAAGTGAACAGCGCATAGTAATAGAACTCGCTTACTTTGGCGGCTTCACTCACGCTGAAATTTCAGAGCAATGCCAGATTCCTCTAGGCACTGTAAAAGGTCGTATGCGCCTGGGATTGCAAAAAATGAAATCTCTCCTTGCAGAACGGGGATTAGGAGTCATATGATATAGCTGGGATTTAGAATCGATAGGAAAATGCGAACAATTAGAATAAGGTATCCGATTGTCCTATTTTGACGCGAAATTATACGTATTGACCCGTTATGATATGATATGACAACGGTATTTTAAGGGCGCCGCCGTTGCGCCCATTTTGTCATGATTGCCATTTATTTTACTATTCGAGAAGAGTGCCCAGTCAATTCAGACAACTTTAGTCGAGAGCCGAGAAAATACGGACTCTTTGTACTCCATGTGGCTCCGTTAGAAAGGGAGAGTGAATGACCGGCAGCAACAGGCAATTTCAACCGAAGAAATTGAACGAGACAAACAAAAGTGATCTTTCCCCTCTTATTTTCTCACCTTCACGAAGCAGGCGTGATGATGAATGGGTAGAGGATGAGTTACTCGCCGAGGATGATCCCCTGGCTTCGAATCCTCCACGCCCACCAACCAGCGCCTTGCGTTGGAACACCACCTCAACAGGGCGACGAGCCACAGGATCGCGCGATGTCTCTATTGAAACGACGCGCCAGCAAATTTCAGTTCCAACGCGTCGATCAACTGATTTAAATTACCCAACGACTGGTCCGGTTCAGGCTCGTTATAGACGCAACACAGTGTTCGAAACAGCCCCGCCTCCATTGCCAGGGCAGAATGTGGAGCCGAAAAAGATACACTGGTTATTATATGTAGGTGTTGGCATGATCGCGGCGCTTGCACTGTGGGTAACCGCTTCCACACTACTGGCCTGGGGAACTGAAAAATACAACGATCTTATTTATGGCAATCCGCGCATTTTCCAAACAGACTTCGTTGTCCACCACAACAATGATAGTCCAACGCATCCAAGTCATTTTATCGCCCTCAATCTGCATGGACAGGTCATTATTGTCGAATTACCTGCAGGCGACCCAACTAAGTCGATCGATTACATTGGGCCAGAGTTGATAGCGGTAGGCGATGAGAAGATACCGATTACGCTTACATTCAGCGACGTTAATAATGACAAAAAAGTGGATATGATTGTTCATATTCAGGACAAAGAGGTACACTTCTGCAATAACGGCACCAAATTTACTGCATGCCATTGATTTACCTGTGCAGGAGTACAGGTAAAAGCAACTGAGCTGCATACACAAGATGCCATATGGTGAGAGCAAGTGTCAGCAGAGCGAGAAATATATGGAATTTCCTCCAGTAGCGAATGGCATAGCGATAAAATAGCTCTCGCTGCATTGCTTGCTCAACCTCCTGAAGCTCAGAGATATGCTCTTGCGCACCAGGCATGAGGGCTCCTGGATGCACGAGCGCGCTTTTCTTATCAGGAATGAAACGGTAGTGATTTGCTTCGAGACTAAGTTCCTGAGGTGTTGCTTCAAGTGAAATGTAGGCTAAATCCCAGGGTGTTTGTAAGGCCTGATCTTTGTGTATAAAAGAGAAGTCGCTTGAAACAGGGCCAGATAATGACACTATCGACGTAGAGGCATCTTGAGATTTTTTCCCGGGTACCACGGCAAAGCTATGTAAATCCTCAGTATTATGTACTACAATGGCCTGGAGCTTCTGCGAAATAGTTTCTATACGATCGTCACCCATTACCGTCAGGGCTTTGTGAACCTCACCTGTAATCAAACGTGGAACCAATCTATCCAGGAATCGTCCAATCATGCCGCTGAGAGCAAGAGCAATCATGCCATACAGCGCATACGTGCCGGTGCGGGGATTAAAGTTGCCGAACGAGTGAAGAAAGAGAAACACCAGGCCCAGTACTCCAAAACAAATATGCCAGTTAAGAGACGTATGTAGTTGACCAACAATTTTCTTCTTATGCGAACGACGTTTTATGGTATAGCTAACTGCAGCCAGGAGCAGGAAGAGCGTGCCAATGATGGCGTACGTATAACCGGAGATGCTATCGGGAGAAACGTCATTGCTATGCTGGATGTACCATACAAAAAAAACTACACCAAGCGTAACACCCAGGAATATAAACAGAGAACGCTTATACCATCCTTCTCCTCCTACAAAGAAAGGCCAGTTATAGCCTGTTTCGCCGTTGTTACGTTCTCGCTGATTGAGTGCAGCCACTATTTACCCCATCCAGAGCGTAACATCCGCACTTTGAGCCACATCATCATAGCATCGCGGTGCAATCCAACGGGACATGGAGCAACACATGCACCACATTGGTAGCAAGAACGAGCAAATCGAGCCACCGGAACAGAGATGGGTCCTGAAAGCGTTTCACGATTCAACACGTCGATTGTGATTGAGTCAGTAACAGCTGGACAGGCGAGAAGGCATTCATTACAACCAATGCAGGCATGAAGCTCTTGTGCAACCTGAGGTACCGTTTTGTGTAGCATCACGATGTTATTAGCCCCTGCCTTGAAACCTGACTTCAGCATTTAATGTCCTTTCTTGACTGCAACGTGTTTGTCGGTATAGGACCAGAGACTACTTGAAGGATGTATCTTCTCTTGCGAGTGCTCTATTTCTTCTTTTTCAGATCGCTGAAATACGATGAACTGGCCATTACCAGTCTTTGCTTTTACTACTGGCAATTTATCGCTATACGACCACAGGCTCCCCGAAGTGTGTTGTGATGTATTCGATGGCAGCGCTACGAGCGTTGACTCGATAACACACGGCATAACCGTTCCTTGATGCTTTGCCAGATCGGGAGCAAAGCCTTCTTCAAAGAACAGCGACTCGTTCTGCTCAAAGAAAACAAGCGTCTTTTGTTGGATAAGATCATCATGAGCATATGTATCGTACAAAGGATGAGTGTTTACCCCACCCTTTACACTGCTCCGCGTTACAGCTTCTTCCGGGACCCCTAAGGGACCCGTTTCACGCAATGTACGCACAAGTGGTTGTGTCTTGAGTGAAGATTCCAGGGCGCTAGTGGCAGGTAGAGTGCCGGTATGCACCATTTGGTGTGCCGCATATGTGCGCTGGTGCGAAAAATATTTTCGCGCATCGAAATTCCCTTTAAGCAAGGCCTTCTTGATATGGCTTATTGAGTGTTCATCATCGATTAATCTTTTGATTGCAAGGCCGTCAGGTTGCAAAGGGCCAAGCGAGAGGTAACCAACAAGCCTGTCATCCACAATTGATAGCCGCCGATAACTCCCCTTACTGTTATCTGTTAAAGTTGTGGCTGTGTCATGTAACTGGAGTGGATTGCCTACGGTGAGCATCGAAAGCTCACCCAGACGCGTTGCATGCCACGGAACACCAAAACCCTCTTCACTCGCTGCTGATCCCGTCATCGCGGCTGCAGCTATACGTCCCTGCAGAACAGCGGCATACCACTGCGCGCGGGGAGCATACTCACCAGTTTGCGGATCCTTCAGCGCCGCAACATCGCCGGCGGAATAAATATTACGCACGCTCGTACGAAGCTGATCATCCACCAGAATGCCACGCTTCGATTTCATCGGAAGATCGCAATGTGTTGTCAAAGCAGTAACTGGAGTTGTACCTGTACAGACTAAAACTAACTGGCAGGGAAGAAACTGATGCTGATTGGTAACGACACCATTGACTGAGCCGACTCTACCAACAACACCAATAACTTCGGTTTGTGTATATACTTTGGCTCCAGCACGTCTTATACGTTCCAGGACCATATCAGAGGCGGGGCGATCAAGCATACGTGGGATGAACGTATCACTACGGATCAGCCAGTGGACACGAATACCCCAGTATAATAAGCTCACAACCGTTTCAATGGCATGCGATCCCCCACCTACCACAACAGCATCCTCAATCTCACTAAGACGGCGACGCATATCGAGGTAGTCATTGAGACGATGAAGTGTAAGCACACCATCAAAATCTCGCCCAGGCAAGTTTTGCGGAAGGCCAGTTGCTACACTACCCGTCGCGATGAGTAGTGACTCATAGCCGAAGCCTCGCCCGCCTGTAAGACAGACGTATTTCTTCTGAGACTGTATTTCTTCAACTCGAGCATTGATAACATGAATTCGTTGAGTGCGTTCAGTTCCGGCTGGATATGCTAGCAATTGTTCGCGGGTGAGTTTGCCAATAGCAAATTGTTTGAGCGAAGGCGTATTGATAGTGGGATGATTTTGATCGGTTATCATGACAATTCGCTTGTCGGGTGCAAGTTTGCGAGCCTCAACGGCAGCGGTTAAGCCTGCAATGCCATTGCCGACAATCACGATTTCAGCACTATCAACATTATTTATTTTGACTTGTCTTGTCATTCCACTACTCATTCTATCGATGTGCTCTCAAGTTGAGCTATTGGCAGCGTAAGTGTATTCGAACTGGTGTATTCAGTCCACATTCAATGCCATCAAACTGTTATTTGGGCCCTGGACAAAGTAGACATCAGTGTGAGCATGTTCGCGTAAGTGACGCTGCATATGCCCCAAAGACGCACGGCATTGATCAGTACACTGGAAATCAAAGCGTTGTCCGCTTGCCGTCTGCATAACAAAATCCCTACCAGGCCCAATCGATACGATGTTACCGTCCGCGTGCACTACATTATCCCCATGCGAGAACATAGGGCCAATCAGCGCAACCGCTCCCACACAGGCCAACGATATACTGCCGATAAGTAAGCAGACAAAAATAGCTGCAGCAATTCGAGGAAAAATAGACGACCTGAACTGCGTTTCTGCGTCTTTCAAATAACCCCCACATGTTCTTGTCAGAAACTGGTATGTCATGATACTTACTCATTGTATATCGATTTGTTTCAGGCTGTGCTTAGGAATACCGTAATTAGCCAGAATGTCTCAGTATTGCGGTTGAGAAATCTTAACCTCGTAAAGGCAGGACGGCAAAGTATAATTGAAAATAGAGAGGGCCGATACAGTCTTGTCTATCTGGACACAATAGACTAATTTTTTTAACCATCGAGGTAGCAATTTAGGAATTCTCACATTTTTTGAGGGCGAGAATAATTTTTTGCCACGATTTTACTTTTTTGCTCGATCGATTCAACATCGCCCAAATCAATTCCCCAGAGGAGAAACCTGGCCCAGACCCTGATAATAACTACGTGCACTACTGTAAGCAAAAGGTTGCGACCCTCAACCCCAGTCCTGGAGAGGGCATGCGGGATCCTTCCGCAGCGAAGCTGGAACGATGACCTCTCGTCGCATCCGCAGTGCCTAGATCTGCTTGCCTCTCTGCTGG